>JAKQGS010000230.1 GCA_029556045.1 Pseudomonadota bacterium
GGCCCCATTGGCGGCGGCAATATCGAGGTCTTTGCGGGCCGCCGCTTTAAAGAGTTTCAGGTGTTCCTGTGGACTTGGGATACGTAATGACACCGATCGGATCACCTCGCCGGGCTTTAGGTCTAAGGTGCGGTAGCCCTGGTAGAATGCCGTCAAAGGGATTTCGCGCTCGCGGCGGGATGAGGTGACCGTGACGGCACCATCCGCCACCATCAGAAAAGGCAGCGTATCGCCGATGGGGGAGCCATTAGCAATATTGCCCACCAGAGTTGCGGTGTGTTTGATCTGCGGCGAAGCAAACACATCCAACAGGTGACTGAATTCGGGGATCAGTTCGAGGCAGGCCTGTCGCACCTGCTCCAGCGTGGCTCTGGCCCCGATGGTAAGCGTATTGCCGCGCTTTTGAATCCGGTCCAGGTCGGGGATGAGATGTAGGCTGATCCCGTGGCCTACGGATTTTTTCCCCTTGTTCACCATGACCCCAAAGTCGGTGGAAGATGCCAGAATCGCAGCTTCGGGGTTTTTTTGGCGCAGTCGGGCAGCATCCTCCAGGGTAAGAGGTGCCCAGATTTTACCGCCGCTCCAGTCGAGTTGAATTGGTTGTTTGTGCAACGAGCGAAGACCGCGCTGCAAGGGGGTGGTCACGAAACGCTCCGCTAAGGAAGGTTCGTTGTCAGGCGTTACAGCATGGCCGGCTTCCAGGATGGGGGTATATCCGGTGCAACGGCAGAGGTTTCCCGTCAGCGCGTTTTTGACTGATGCCGGCGTGGGTGGACAGTTTCGCTCGCGGCACTTTTCCATAAAACCCGTCAGGGCCATCACAATTCCTGGAGTGCAGTAGCCGCATTGGCTGCCGTGGCATTTTACCATAGCCTCCTGCACCGGAGTCATGGTGTCTGCCGACCCCAGCCCTTCGATGGTGATCAAGGCACAGCCGTCCATTTGTGCCACCAAGGTGATGCAAGCATTGATAGCTTCAAAACGCCAGGGATCCGACGCTTTGCGAGGGGGACGGGCTCGTAGCACCGTGCAGGCGCCGCAGTCCCCTTCGGCGCAGACCACCTTGGTGCCGGTGAGACCGGCACGACGGCGCAGGTAATCCGCCAGCATCATGAAGGCATCGTCCCCCTGCACGGTATGCAGGAGGCCGTTGAGGGCAAAACCAATGACGGAACGACTCGGGGAACCCATGTCTAGACCTCATCTGCAAAAGGGCCGCCGCCGCAGGGCGTGTCCGCATTTCGCCCGAATACTGTGTTGCTCAAGCCATTCAGTCCTCGCCTACCCACATAAGGTATGTCTCGTCCCTCAAGACTTTCGCGCCTTGTCTCGAGCGAAATGAGGACTCGCCCTAAAATCTATCGGAAATTTAATGATAAGGTTACCCGGTTCTTCATGTGGGGTCAATGCGCAGAGAGCGGAAATCATTATTTAAATTGCGGAAATGGGGTGAAACGACTACACTTGGCCCTGTTCACCCCTTGGGACATGAAAGGATCTCCATGCATCTGGCCCCCCTCATTCAGGATCTAGCCATTATCCTGGGATTGGCGGCGGTGACCTCCCTGATATTTCGGCGCCTCAAACAACCGGTTGTTTTGGGCTACATCCTGGCGGGACTGATCGTCAGTCCCCATACGCCGGGTATACGCATCCTCGATTATGCCAGTGTCAAGGTCTGGGCCGAACTGGGTGTGATCTTCCTGATGTTTTCCCTTGGGCTGGAATTTAGCTTCCGCCGTCTTCTGCAGATCGGGCCGACGGCCGTCATCAACGGGGTGATTGAAATCACCATTATGCTGGTGCTGGGATACTCCGCCGCCAATTTTTTGGGTTGGAGCCATAATAGCGGTTTGTTTCTCGGGGGCATGGTCGCTATCAGCTCCACCACCATTATCGTCAAAGCCTTCGATGAACTGCAGCTGCGGGGGCGACGGTTTGCGGACGTGGTGCTGGGGATTTTAATCATCGAAGACATCGCGGCGATTTTAATTCTGGTGGTCCTGTCGTCCTTTGCAACCGGCAATAACGATATCGGACCGTGGTTTGTGGGGCAGGCGATCCTCAAGCTGTTTTTTGTGGTGGGTTCATGGTTTTTCGTGGGCATGGTGATGGTGCCTCGGTTTCTCAAAACCGTGGTGCGCTATGGGACCCATGAGATGCTGACCCTCACAGCGGTGGCTCTGTGCCTGGGGCTGGTGGCCCTGGCTGCCTCCTTCGAATACTCCGTGGCACTGGGGGCATTCATGATGGGCTCCATTCTGGCGGAGACCCGGGACGGACAAAAGGTGGACCACCTGGTTGCCCCGTTGAAGGATATTTTTGGCGCCGTGTTTTTCGTGTCGGTGGGTATGCTGGTGGACCCTGCGGTGTTGATGCGGCAGTGGAGGCTGGTGCTGCTGATAACGGCAATGGTGCTGATCGGCAAGCTGTTTGCGGTTCATTGGGGCGCTCTGGCGGCGGGTCAGTCCCGCAAAAACGCGGTACGCATCAGTTTCTCCATGGCCCAGATCGGTGAGTTTTCGTTTATCATCGCCACCCTCGGGCTGACGCTGGGGGTACTGGCAGCGGATGTGTATCCGGTGATTATTTTCGCTTCATTGCTCACCACCTTTATGACCCCTTATCTGATGCGGGCGGCGGAACCGTTTGCGAATCTGGCGGATCGCCATCTGCCGGCGGGGATCAATCGTTTTTTTGATGGTTATGCGGTTTGGATGGAGCGCCGGTTGTCGTCCCCCACCGAAAAGAAAGTTCTCTATAACGCCATGCTGCGATGGGTGGCCAGTGTGGTGGTCATCACCGCTATTTTTGCCGTGGTGAAGTGGCTGGTGCAGCCGAGTCTGTCCCGCTTCCCGTGGCTTTCCCCCGAATGGGTGGACTGGGTGGCCTGGTTGATCGCCATGCTGGCCGCCAGCCCCTTTGTGGGTGCCATGCTCTTTACCGGCGTGCAGTGGATACCGGGCAACAGTGACGACCACCACCATCCCCTTCACTCCGGTCGTTCCAATGCCTGGATCGGCGGGGTGGCTGCAACCCTGCTGGTTGGTATATTGAGCCAGCAGTTTTTAAGCTTATATGTGTCGTTTGGTCTGACGCTGGTGATGGTTGTGGTGCTGGGGTTCTTCCTGCGTCGTCGTATTATCACCCGGTATCACTGGTTTGAAAAACAGTTTCTCGCTGGTTTTTCTGCCGGAGGCTCGGTGTTGAAGTCGCCAAAACTGGCGAAAAGCCTTTCTCCCTGGGGAGCCCAGCTGACCGAAGTGGAAATCGCTCCCGAATCACCAGCGCTGGGAAAATCACTGGAGGAGTTGGGGCTGCGTGAAAAGTTTGGCGTGAATGTGATCTGTATTCAGAGGGGAGATCGTTTGATTGCACCGCCGGTGCCAAAAGAACGGCTTTTTCCCATGGACCAGCTTCTGGTGTTTGGTGAAGAAGCCGGTATCGCCGGGTTTATGCGGGAGTATATTGAAACCCAGCCCTCTGAACTACCGCCTCAGACAGATATGGAAGCCTACCAGATCTATATCCTCAATATTGAAGAGGGTCATTCCCTGTGTGGTAAATCCATCCGGCAGTCCCGTCTGCGGGAGGATCATAGCAGTATTGTGGTGGGGCTGGAGCGGCAGGGGCAGCGGATACAAAATCCCCATTCGGACACCCGCATCGAGGCGGGTGATGCCCTTTGGATCGTTGGTGACAAGGAAAAAGTGGAGTCCATGGTGGCATCCTGGTGAACGTATAGCTTGGAGGTGAATATGAGTTTGCAGGAAGAATTGATGACACGCAGTGAGGGACGGTGTGAACTCTGCACCGGGACCGAGGATCTGGCTCCCTATGGCGTGGCCCCCAAAAATGGCGACATCGCTGACCATGCGGTAATGCTGTGTGGCAAGTGTCGCGGGCAGTTGCAAAACACGGCAACCATGGAAGAGGGGCATTGGCAGGCCGTGTCCCAGACCATGTGGAGCGAACATGCTCCCGTGCAGGTGATGGTCTGGCGGGTTCTCCATGCTTTTAAAGGACAGGGGTGGGCGCAGGATCTCGTGGATCAGCTGTATTTGGACGATGCGGTGCGGGAATGGGCTCAGTCCACCCCCATCAACCGGGAAACACCGGATGATGGCCCGGTGACCCGCGATAGCAATGGTACCGTTCTGCAGGAAGGCGATGCGGTCACCCTCATCAAAGATCTCGATGTCAAAGGCGCTAACTTTACCGCCAAACGCGGTACCATGGTGAAGGGCATCGCTCTCACCGGCGATCCTGGGCTGATCGAAGGGCGTGTGAACGGTATCAAGATTGTGTTGAAGACGGAATTTCTCAAAAAAGCCTGACGCAGCTTATGAGCTGGTGGAAACCCTTGCGGTATCCTGCTGCAGGGGGAATTCCATCACAAAACGCGTATGTGTCGTCTGGGCATCGTAGTAAAGACGACCTTCCATGCTGGCCATGATGCCCTGCGAGATATTGAGTCCGAGTCCCGTGCCTTTGCCTGGGGTCTTTGTGGTAAAAAACGGTTGCATCATCTTGTCGGCGATCAATTTAGGGATGCGTGGCCCTGAATCGGTTACCGCAATGACCGCGTGGTTGTCGACAATACGGGCCATCACGTGGATCCATCGCTTGGGCTGACCTTCGGTGGCATCGATGGCGTTGTTGATGAGATTCAACAGGACCTGCGAGAGCTGAATGGGTTTGCCAAGAAATGAACCATCGTTGTCGATGACTGTGGTGATGGTAATGTCGCCGGCCTCAAGGCGCATTTGTGCAAAGTCGATTGTTTCACTCACAAGCATGCGCAGGGATAATGAAGCCGGTGATTCGCCTTCCGCATGATGGGAAAAACTCTGCAATCCTTTGACAATGCGAGCGATGCGGAATGCTGTTTCCTGAATCCTGTCGACGCTTTGCCGGATTTGATCGGTGGCGGTGGGATCCTTTCTGAGCTGGCGTTTGATGTGATCGGTCATCCCGGAGATAATAGCCAGGGGATTATTGATTTCGTGAGCCACGCCGGTGGCCATCTCCCCCAGGGCATGCATTTTGGCGGCATGCTGCGAGCGGGCCCTTTCAGCATCCAGGGCGGCTGACATGGCGTTGGCCAGGTTTTGCGCCTTTTGGCGAATCACTTCGATCATGCTGATGTAAGTGCTGAGAAATAGAACCAGCAGTGTCAAACTCAGAAGCAAAAATGGTGTCACCGTTTCCTGGGTATAGCGGCCCATCTCCTGGTTTTGAGTGCGTTGATACGATTCTACCAAAAACATGACGATAGCTGCCAGACCCCATCCGATAACCAAAGGCCACCGGGATTGTTGCAGCATGTCTTCCCGTTGCAGGAGTCTGATGATGCTATACCAGAGGAAGCAGGCAAAAATCCTGACCTGGATCAGGAGAAGACGACTGTTGCGGTCGATTTCAGGATGATGCAGGTCCTCCCAGATAGCGGAACCGATGATAACGCTGGCCAGGGCCAGCAGAGAGAGCCATAGGAAAACGGCAGGTGTTCGGCGAGCCAGCAGTGGCACCAAAAGGAGTCCCAATATGATGGCAGAATCACCATAGTATTGGGGTGCCAGCACCAGGTATAGGGTCGCTGGAGCCAGCAGAGTGGTGAGCGATGCCAGGTGGCTCGGGGTGATGCGAGGGGTTGTAAAACTCTGCCTGAGAGTTTCGGGGAAGTGATGCCAGGGAATCGACCAGAGGGAATTTAGCAGGGGGAAGACGAGGAGAACACCGAGGTAATTGCCGGTAAACCAAGTGAGAGTATTCCGCGGCAGATCAGCTAAAGTAATGGTGTTTCCGAGAGAAAGAGCCAGAGTGCCGATGATTGCGGAGATCAGGCAGCCAAGGGCTGTTATGAAATTGCGGGCTATAAATTCCTGAAAGGCGTTCTTTTGGTCCTTAGGGCGCTGTAACCAGCGGTGGAATAGAATGGTGATTGTCAGGGCTTCAGAGGTGTTGCCAGCAGCGATAGCCATTGCGACCGGTAGGTTGGCGCCCGTTACCAGGTCCAGCAATAAAACGCACAAAAACGTCAGGATGGCACCGGAAAATCCCAGGCGATAAACCGCAAATACCGAGATCCCGGCAGCCGGCCATATTGGTGTTACAAAATTATTGAGGGAGGCCAGTTGGATGCCTCCAAACGCTGTCACAAGATATAAAGCGGCCAGCAGAACGATCTCCCCCAGACGGTGACCATCCTCCCAAAACTTTCGTTGGCGTAAAGATTCGTTCATGTGGTTACCTGCCCGGGGGTTCAATACCCAAAGAAAGGTTTCGGAAGTTTTTGCCAAAGTTTAAATTACTCTTTGGTCTGAATGGATGCGGGAAAAGCTCGGTCTGGGGCTGGAGCATCGGCGACGGATGCCGCGAATGTGTGGTAATTTATTAGGGAACGAAGTTCCTGTTTCCTGCAAACAGCAATCACATGGTAACAACAATGGTAGCGGCCAGCGATTTGGTGTTATTAAATCGATCCGTCATCGAGGACCGGCTGAATGAGCTGGAATTGAAGCAATATTGGGTGGCAGAGCAGCTGGGGGTGGCGCCGCGTACGGTGGCCCGGTGGTTAAGTGGCGACGTCAAGCGGGTTCGCCGGGACATGGTGGAACGGCTGGCATTGATCCTGGAAGTTTCAGCCACACGTTTGATAGCGACGGACGAGGACGAGATTTATGCCTCGCGGGAAAGTCAGGATGAGGTGGCCCGCCTCTTTGCCGATGATTCCCTTCTCATGATATTCAACTCCGTGCATCACTGGAGTGCTTTTGAGCACATGATTCGTTCCGTGCTTCATCCCCAACTGCCGGTGCATCACCTGGGAATGCTTTATGCCATGCTTTGTTACGGTAAATGCCGTGAAGGGCAAAACGATAGTGCGATTCGCTATGGAGAAAAGGCCCTGCAACTCGGTGAGCAGCACAACGACGCCATGGTCATTGCACGGGCGGCCGGTGAACTGTCAGTGGCCTATGGGTATCTGGGGGACTTTGTCCGGGCCAAAGAACGATTCCAGCGGTTGCAGATGGTGCAGTCAGCCCTCGATCCTGATTTTTCCATGCACCTGGCCTTGAACTTCTCCACCGTATGGGGAGCACTGGGAGAGCATGACGAGGCCATGCGGTGCATCGATCATGCCATTTCCCAGTTCACCGATCATCGGGCGGATGATCGTCTGGCCAGCGCCTGCCTGCTGCGGGGAGCTCATCGCGTTTACCTGGAGAATCTCGAACAGGCGGCAAAGGATCTGCAACGGGCTCTGGATATCGGCAGGACGCTGCAACAGAAGAAGACGATCAGTTATGCCTGTTGTTATTTGGCTCAGCTGGAAGCCTTGCAGGGGGCTATTCCTGAGGCGGAAGCGCATTTGAAACAGGCGGAGCAGGGGTTTGCTGCAATCGGATTGCCCGCCGAGAATCTTCTCAGTTTAGTGACCGAGGCCAAGATTCTCAGTGCCCGGAACCAGTACAAGGACGCTTTGGGCAAGCTGCAATTGGCCATCGACAATCACAAGCCTGCGGCGGGACCGGTGATGGAGGCCTACTTGTATGAGGAAATTTACCGACTGGCCCGTAAACACGGGGATTGGGCCACGCAACGGAAAGCCGGGGTTCAAGCCAATAAAATATTTAATAAAATTGGCGCCAAAAAACGAATTCTTTCGCTTACGTAATCCCTCCCAAAAAGTTGTCTCGCTGGCCAACGGCAGAAGTGTCACCTGCTGTCCTCCGTGCTTTGTTGACGAGAACGGGATGCCGTCCTAAAAACAAACCGTTTTACAAACTGAGGGCTTTGACCCACCACAATCCGTAAATTTAGGAGTTACATCATGAAACGCATCATTTCTATCCTCGCTCTGACCCTGGCTTCCGTCGCATCCGCTGTTGCGCAACCACCGGTGGTGACCAACGAATGTCCGTCGCTAGCGACGCTCAACATGGAATACTTCACTGAAAATCTGCAGGGATTGGCGGATCATGGGGGCCTGATCGACTGCAGCTTGGAACTGGAACAGTTGCCCAGCGGTATCGGCGCTCGTCTGGTCACGTTGGAAGGTGAATCCTACGGATTGCTTTTGGGCAATCTACCCGATGCACTGTCCCGCAGCGCCCTGAGTTGCCATGAACAAAATGGTAGCCAGGTGGTGACTTACTCCATCGCCGATGCACTCGGCTGGGTTAACGCCAAATTGGTCATCACTGGCAACCGCGTCTACGGCATCACACTCAATCGCACCATGCCCACCGGCCACCAGGTAACCGGATTGAGCTGTAACGGCGCCGAATGAGCTTTAGAATAGCCTCCCGCGGAGCCAGTCCGCGGGTCCATTTTCCCCGATGCCCCTTCATAATCATGGTTTTTACCCAATAAAAATTTTTTGTGTCATCCTCTTGACTGTTTAAAATCCAGAATTAAAAAAAATTTTAGGAATTTCTCTGCCAGGGAATATTGGCTATCCGTGAAACAAGGAGGAACGCCGTATGTTGCATCACGCCTTCGACACGCCTCATGTTTTATTAATTGATAAAAATTACGATTTTGCCCATGAGTTAGCCATGGCTGCTCAGGCGTTAGGGCTCGGACTTCATCATTACGAATCCGTGATGGAGTTGGCCTATATGCCCTATCCCC
>JAKQGS010000232.1 GCA_029556045.1 Pseudomonadota bacterium
GGCCCCATGATGGCGTGCACCTCGCCGGCTTTCACGGAAAGATTGAGTCCCTTCAGCACCTCGGTGCTGTCGACCTTAACATGCAAATCACGAACGTCTAACATCATGGCATTCCTTTATCCGACGCTTCCTTCAAGTTTCATCTCCAGAAGCTTGACCGCCTCCACGGAAAACTCGAGGGGCAATTCTTTGAAGACTTCTTTGCAAAATCCGTTGAGCAGCAAACCTATGGCTTCCTCATCGCCGATGCCACGGGACTTCAGATAAAAAATCTGGTCCGCATTGATCTTGGAGGTGGTGGCCTCGTGCTCCACCGTGGCGGTTTTGTTTTTGATTTCGATATAGGGAAAGGTGTTGGCGGAGCACTGATCGCCCACCAGCATGGAATCACACTGGGAATAGTTGCGGGCCCCTTCCGCTGAGGGCAATATTTTGACCAATCCCCGGTAACTGTTCACCGACTGTTCCGCGGAAATGCCCTTGGAAATGATGCGGCTGCGGGTATTGCGGCCCATATGAATCATCTTGGTGCCGGTGTCCGCCTGCATTTTATTATTGGTCAACGCCACGGAATAGAACTCACCGCGGGAATTGTCCCCCTTTAGGATCACACTGGGGTACTTCCAGGTGATGGCGGAACCCGCTTCCACCTGTGTCCAGGAAATGTGGGAATTCACCCCCTGGCAAATGCCGCGTTTGGTGACAAAGTTATAGATGCCACCCCGACCATCCTGATCCCCCGCATACCAGTTCTGCACGGTGGAATACTTGATCTCCGCGTTATCGAGAGCAATCAGCTCCACCACGGCCGCGTGGAGTTGGTTTTCGTCACGCTGCGGCGCGGTGCATCCTTCAAGGTAACTCACAGAACTGCCTTCGTCCGCGATGATCAGAGTCCGCTCAAACTGACCGGTTTCCGCCGCGTTGATGCGGAAGTAGGTGGAAAGATCCATAGGGCATTTGACACCCTTGGGTATGTAGACAAAGGACCCATCCGTAAACACCGCTGCGTTGAGGGCCGCATAGAAGTTATCCTTGTATGGCACCACGGTGCCAAGGTACTTTTTCACTAATTCCGGATGCTCTTTGACCGCTTCGGAAAAGGAACAAAAAATCACCCCGTGCTCTGCCAGTAGCTCCTTATGGGTGGTACCCACCGATACGCTGTCAAAAACAGCGTCCACCGCGACACCGGTCAGGCGTTTTTGTTCGTCCAACGGGATTCCCAGTCGCTTGAAGGTGTCCAGAACTTCCTTATCCACCTCGTCCAGACTCTTTGGTCCTTCGCCGCGTTTTTTGGGGGCGCTGTAATAGCGGATGTCCTGAAAGTCCACCGGTGCGTAGGTCACATGGGCCCATGTGGGCTCCTTCATGGTCTGCCAGTGGCGAAAGGCCCTGAGGCGATATTCCCGGATAAAATCCGGCTCACCCTTGATATCGGAGAGGCGGCGGATGATGTCCTCGTTGAGCCCCTTGGGAAACTCCTCCGTTTCCACGTCGGTGACAAAACCGTATTTGTATTCACGATGGGTGAGTTGTTCCATACCTCAACCAAACTCCTCTGCAGTCTTAAGCGTGTACAATGTGCTCCGGGCTTCCCACGCCGATATGCGGCTCCCGCCCGGATCGGCACTCGCGGATTCCCCCAATCGGGCACATCTTGCGCTCATCCAGACGATTTTGCTGAAACTGCGCCAAAGTGATCTTGTCGAGTGCGGCTTTCATGGAGGTGAAGATCATCTGCCAAGGCTCGTTGGCGATGCATGATGGCTGAAAATTGCAGTCATGGGTTTCATCCACGCATTCCACCGGATAAATCCCCTCTTCCACCGTCCGGAAGATCTCCCACACGGTGATCTCACTGGTGGGTTTACCCAGGCGATAGCCGCCGGAACGGCCGCGGATGCTGTCCACCAATCCACCGCGGCGCAGCAAAACCATGATCTGATCCAGATACTTGGCGGGAATTCCCTGCCGGCGAACGATCTCCTGCCGCCGTACCAACGGCTGATCGCTGTGATGGGTCAGGTCCATCATGATCTTGAGAGCATAACGGCTGCGGGATGTTAAATTCACGGGTTTCTCCCCTCCTTCGTTGCCAAATCGGGAGCTAATGTCTACTGGCAAACTCAACTATAGGCAAGAAAAAGATAAAAAGTCTAGTAAAACAGTAAACATTTTGAAAGGCCGGCCAACCTCTGGCAAAATAGCTGGGAAATACCCCCCGACAGAATGTCGCCCATGGAAAGGTCCGCTCCCCTTGAAACCCATCCTGACCCATGAAAACCTGATGGAAATAATCCGCCTGCAAGGTACGCGGGCCCGCGAATTTCAGCAGGTGCGTCGCCGTCTGCACACGCTGCTGCCGGAGCGGCTGCGCCAGATCAACCCC
>JAKQGS010000233.1 GCA_029556045.1 Pseudomonadota bacterium
TGCCCCATGAGGTGAACGCCTGCAGGGGGTTTTTGCGAATCCAGTTCCATGATCCCAGTTCCAGTGAGAGTGGCAGAAAAATCTGTTCACGGGTGGGATTGGCTGCCAGAAAATCGCGGTAAAAAAAATCCCAAAGATCCCCATGGCTGCGATAGGCATGGGACTGCGGTTCCATCTGATAGATATGATTGGGTAACGCCTGATCGAGTTTCCGCTTCAGGGCAAAGACTTCCACATAGTTCTCAAACAATTCCTTGGAATAGGCGTAGGGAAACCACAGACGATCCCGCGCCCCAAAACCCGAGTGAACATCCAGTGTGATGGCAAATCGCGACGGGAAAATGTGCCGTTTGATGAAGTTTTGCAGCATCTGAGCTTCAGCCTCCAATGGTCCGGCGCTTTCTCCCCGGTACCAGGGGAGATGAGGGGACAGGCGATGCCCGGCCATGATGAACCAGTCAGGGATTCCACCGGCATCGATGGGTGCGTTACGCATCAGGTCCACCCCTCGGGGATTCGCACGGGTGCCACGGTACATGCCTCCAGGATTCACCAGAGGGTAAAAGAGTATCCGCGTTTTGCTTAACAGCTCCTGTTGCAAAGCGTCCCAGTACAGCAGCTCCTGAAAGGTCTTGAGGTATTCGATGACGATGCGGGTGCCGATTCGCTCCAGACCATGCACGCCCCCTATGAGAGCAAACGTCGGGGCCGTCGGTTCCTTGGAGCCAAATTGAAAAGAGAGTACGGGAAATTGCACGTCTCCCATGGGAATGAAGCCTTCCACCACAATGTCCCCAAAGCGGTGGAGATCGTCCGCCAGATCCAGCATTTGCACGAGCTCCGGTAATCGCTTTTTGATCGGCGCCGTTCTGAGTGCGGTGTCATGAAAACTCGTCCCGGGCGTCAACCAAGCCATGGGGTGTGGTTCCTCGTTTTGTCATGGGATTGTTCCGAGCCACAGGGGTCGTTGGGGCTCTATCTTCATTATCGGCGAGGCGGACGACGGAAAAATAAATTTACGATAAAGGGGACACAATCGCTCATCAAAGGAAAACCACTGGGAAATGTGCCGGATTATCGGCACCGTCCCAAGCGGACGATGGATTCACAAAGACGAAAAAGTCCTGCAAAAAACTTCAGGTAAGGCCCAATTGCATCGCACGATCCCCTTCTACAATCAGCTCTTTGACGTCGGGGGAGTGCTCCCGTCGCAGGAGAGACGTCTGGACATTCTTCAACCAGACATACTGAGTGGGTGCAAGTTTCATGCAGTTGATGGCGAGATCCATGATTTCCAACTGCAGCAGCCATTCATCCGGGTAGGTGGTCAAACTCTTTTGACTTAAGATTTCCAGGGCGCTGATATCGGCGCTGGTCGGGGATTTATGGGACCGCAGCTGGCGTACCTGGTTATAGAACTCAAAGAGAGCGATTTCCTGGGGTGAATAGGGGGATTCACGGCCTGGAACCGTGCTGGTTTCCGCCAGTTCATGCTCGCCGTAGGAGGCGCGATCCGCAGGGCCCCCATGGACGGATACAACGGAGCAGCCCACCACCATGTCAAAGGGACCCCAGGCCGGTTCAAAATAGCGGCGGCCCTGGCGCTGCACGGTGGCCTCTTCGAAGGTCATATAATGGATGCGGCCCTCGTGCCGTTCAACCCGTGTCAAAACGCCCTGCACCTCAAATCCCGACACAAACCGAATGGTCCCCGCCTGACCCATCGATAATCCCAAATCCCGCAGGTCGCCCTCGCTGAAACGGCTGGGATCCTGGTCCGGGCGCTGAGCCCAGCGTCCGATGGGACTGCTGAAACCCGTCGGGTGCCGCGCAATACCCTGGCCATCCCACTCTTCATCTTCACGGGACAACTGGACCGGTCCCTCAAACTTGATAAAGTCGACCCGTTCCCCCTCTGCTTCAAACGCAGTCATACGGCCGGACACTCCCACGCCGGAATCCAGCAGGGTGGTGGACACCGCTTCGCACTCTTGGGCCTTCTTAACGGAACTCAGTCCACCGATGCGATAGGCCAGTGTTTTATCCAGCTCCATGATCACGTCGCTCAAGTGCTGCATACTGCGGGCTACAAAAAGCTGGGGCTGGGGTTTGGTGATATTGTACGAGTAATTGATGCAATCGAGGCTGAGGGGGATTTTTTTTACGTTGGGTCCCAGTAGGTTTTTGCTTTCTCCCACTGATGACAACAGGCCAGCTCCAAAGATCTTGAAGTTTTCCGGCGTGCCTAACAGCCCGTATTCCGCCGTCCACCAGCTCATGCGGGCCACCAGAGACTGTTCGGACACATAGGTGAAGGCCTGAATCGCCTGTTCCAGACCTGCTTCCGCCGCCTCGATATCCTCAGTCCGGCTTTCCGGTTTTTCCTTGATGTCGGAAAGGCGACGAATGGCCTCATACAGGGCGGTATCAAAACGGGAATAGATCGCCTTGGTGCCCAACTGGGCATAGTGCTGCAGATAGTCCCGGTATTCCTTGTTGGGCAGAATGGGGGCGTGGCCCGCCGCCTCATGCACGATATCCGGCGCCGGGGTATAAGCGATATGGTCCACCGTGCGCATGTCCGTGGCAATGGGTAGAATCGCTCGCGCCTGAAACTCCAGGAACGCCCACGGGGGAATAAATCCCACCACCGGCACGGCTCCCCATCCGATCTTTTGCAGATGCCGATCAATGCTATCGATACAGGGAATCGCATCGATGGTTAAGCCGGTCTGCTGCAGACCCTCTTCATAACCCGGCAATGCGTGCTGGCGAAAAAAAGGCAGGGCCCGTTTCATGATATAACGCCAGGCAGCGTGATCCCGTGGCGTGTATTTGCCGGTGTCGTGTTCGGTGCAATAAACCCTGAGGTACGGGGGGAGTTTATCAAGCGTACGGACCATGATGGCTGCGTTCTCCTGCATGGGGGCGAATGGGTGAAGTCTACCCCTTAAGATGGGAATTTTGAAGGCCTTTTGTTTAAAATCTGAATGGGGATTTTAAAAAAACAGCATTTTCAATGAATTTTTTAAACCCCTATTGCCACGTGGGTGGCGCCTAGAGCCAGAGCCCCAAAGGGGACACCGGGTTATGGAACCCGGCTAAAGGTAAACACAGCACCGGTATCGGGGCTCATATTGGCGCTTACCGGTGAATAGTTCTGCTCCGGCGCACCAAAGACCAGGGCGCTGGCGCTCACCGCAATACCATAACCAAACTTGTCGCGTTCTTGCCGGCTGCTATTTTCAGGGGCCAGTCGTTGAACCAGATCCCAACCGGTCGGAGATTTGTGAAAGATATGTCCAGCACCGGCATCCTTCATGTAGTTTCCGCCGCCGTAAAGATCATAGTCGTCTCCTGGGGCGCTGATGCCGATGGTGCGCCCCCGCACCGCCACCATCTTGCCGAAAAAGTCGCCGGGATTTCGGGTGGCTGACAATAGCTTCGCTTCATAGGACCATCCGGAACCGTTGAATTTGAAAACAAAAGCGCCACCAGCATCCCAACTGGGGTTATTGCCGTACATATCATAGGAGTGACCGGGGGCTCCCACCACGATGGTGTCATTGCTCAGGGCGACGCTATAGCCAAAGTAATCGTATTCGCCGCGGGCATTCGACATCGCTGCCATGTTTGCGGTCAGTTTTACAGTGGGGTCCCACTGGGTGGACTTATCGTAAACAAACACGGCACCCGCGTCGTATAACGGATTATACCCATTTTCATCATGCTGATGCTGGGGTGCTCCCACCACAAGGCGAGTGCCTTCCAGATCGAGGCTGGTCCCGAATTTCTCATAGGCATAACGGCTGCCGTTCAGATTGGTGGCGATTTTACTGTCCGGTGCGAAGTTGCTTCCTGCTTTGATAAATAGGAAGACAGCACCGGAGGATTCCGTGAGGGCGGCATTGGTATCGCTGCTATCGTAGTCGTGGCCCGGAGCGCCGATGGCTGCAGTCACATTGATGCCGTCTGAATAGATCGCCACGCTGGAGGCAAAATAGTCGTTGGCATTGCGGCCATAGACACCCGCCGGGATCAGTTTGGGACCGAATTGGTTCCAGGTGGTACCCACACCCCCGGAACGTTGGAAGATGAAAGCTGCACCCGCAGCAGTGAGATAGCTACCAGTGGAGATGTTGTCCCCGTGATAGGGGGCTCCCACAATGATAAAGTCCTGTGAAATATCGACGCTGAATCCAAACTGATCCCCCGCCGCCCAGTCATGCGCATAGCTGCTGGGGGTGATCTTTTGGGTGAGGGCCCAGGCCTGGGTGCGGTCGTATCGGTGGAAGATGTAGATCGCCCCGGCTTTTTCTTTGAATGTCGGTACGGTATTGGTGTTATCACCGGGAGCTCCCACGACCAGGGTCAGCTCATCTTCGGAAAGAGCGACATCATAGCCAAACTTTCCATTGGGAGAGGCCAGCATCTGGTTCGCTGGAGTTGGAAATTCGAGGCTACTGGATGAACAAATATTGTCGCTACAGGAGTACACGGCACCGCTTCCGGGGGAGAAGTTGGTTAAACTTGTTGACTCGTAATCAAAGTCGGGAATGCCCACGGCCACTGTCGTATTATAACCAGCCAAAGACGCTCCAAACCCATCCCCTGGCTGCCGGGCAATAAATGACTTAGTCGCGCTTACCGACCAATTCGACGAATATCCATAGATAAAGACTGCGCCAGCTCCCCACATCTGGTTAGCACTGCTGGCATCAAACTGGTAGTTTTCCGCACCAATCAGTAGTTTCGGTGTGCTGGTGGTTCCGGAAAAAGCCACATTGGCCCCAAAAAAGTCGGAGTCCCGACGATTGCTGGTGACCGGAATTGTGAGCTTGTTGGGGGTGCTTATATTCCACGTCCCCGCACTGTAGGTAAAGGGAAACACCGCGCCCGAATCCACGACAGCCGTCGTATTGGTGCTGTCGTAATCATGATAGGGGGCACCGATGGCCATGTA
>JAKQGS010000236.1 GCA_029556045.1 Pseudomonadota bacterium
GGCCCCATGAACATCTCGTATAGCCGGAAGGAGTCAGCACCCCATTTTTGGATGACGTCGTCGGGATTGACGACATTACCGCGGCTCTTGGACATCTTTTCGCCATTTTCCCCAAGAATCATGCCCTGGTTGACCAATCGCTGGAATGGTTCTTTGGTGCTGACCAATCCCAGATCAAACAACACCTTGTGCCAGAATCGTGAATAAAGCAGGTGAAGAACCGCGTGTTCAACACCCCCGACATAAAGGTCGACCGGCATCCAGTATTTTTCTTTGGCTTGATCCCATGCCGCCACGTCGTTGTGGGGATCGATATAGCGAAGGTAGTACCAGCAGGAACCCGCCCACTGCGGCATGGTGTTGGTTTCCCGTCGAAATGTTTTGCCATTTTTTTCGTAATGCAGCCAATCGGTGGCTTTTGCCAAAGGAGAATCACCGGTACCGGTCGGCTTGTAGTCTTCAATAGCCGGCAGGACAATCGGCAGTTCCGCATCCGAGAGTGGGAAAACATTGCCTTCCTTGTCATGCACAAGGGGAATCGGTTCACCCCAGTACCGTTGGCGGGAAAACAACCAATCACGCAGCTTATAGGTCACGGTCTTTTTGCCCACGTGATTTTTTTCCAACCATTGAGCCATGGCTTCGATGGCTTGATCTTTTTCCAACCCATCCAGGAAGCCTGAATTGACCAGTGTGCCGTTGCCGGTATGGGCCTTGGCGGTAATATCGTCATCACCTCCGGTCAGGACCCTTTTGATCGGCAATTTAAAACGGGTGGCAAACTCGTGATCCCGCTCATCATGCCCTGGGACCGCCATAATGGCTCCATGTCCGTAAGACATCAGCACATAGTCGGCTATGTAGATCGGCAGCGACTCTTTATTGACGGGATTGATGGCAAAGGCACCGGTGAAAACACCGGTTTTCTCCGTAGAGGCGATGCGTTCGCGATCGGATTTGTTGGCGGTGCTCTCCGCATAGCGGGTTACCGCGACCTTATGTTCGTCGGTGGTGATATTTGCCACCAGCGGATGATCGGGGGCCAGAACCACAAAGGTGGCTCCAAATAGAGTATCAGGTCGGGTGGTAAACACCGTTAATGACTCAGAGCTATGGTCTTTAACCTGGAAAACCACTTCGGCACCGACGCTCTTGCCAATCCAATTGCGCTGCATCTCTTTGATGGGCTCTGGCCAATCCAATAGATCAAGATCCTCCAGCAGCCGTTCGGCGTAGGCCGTGATCTTCAGAACCCATTGCCGCATGGGGCGCTTGATAACCGGGAATCCTCCCACCTCTGACTTGCCGTCGATCACTTCCTCGTTGGCCAGCACCGTGCCCAGCTCCTCACACCAGTTGACAGGTGCAAAGGATTCATAAGCCAAACCCTGTTGAAACAACTTGAGAAATATCCATTGAGTCCACTTATAATATTTTTCATCAGTGGTGTTGACTTCGCGATCCCAATCATAAGACATGCCAATTGATTGGATCTGACGCCGGAAGTTATTCACGTTTTTTACCGTGGTCACCTTGGGGTGGGTTCCGGTTTTAACCGCATGTTGCTCCGCTGGCAGCCCAAAGGCATCCCAGCCCATGGGGTGTAGAACGTTAAATCCCTTCATCCGTTTATAGCGGGCGATGATATCCGTTGCGGTCTGACCCTCCGGGTGACCTACATGGAGCCCGTCCCCCGATGGGTATGGAAACATGTCCAACACATAATATTTGGGTTTGCTAAAGTCATCATGTGTCTTGAATGTTTTATTTTGCAGCCAATAAGCCTGCCATTTACTCTCGATGGTCTTGGGATCGTATTCGGAGGATATTTCCGACATGGGAGGCGTACTCCTTGCAACGGGATCAAAGATTTCGGTCGCGCCAAAGTTGACGACGCGGACCATTCTTCTTACCATGCCTTAGAGAAATAAAAAATGGCAACAAGCTGTTTATTGAACCGCTTTTTGACAGACCCGTTCTGCGTAAATGACGGAAAGTTTATTCACCTTACCAGCAGATCCCTGAACGGTGTCTTTGATGGTGAAATACCATTCACCCGCTTCCGACACCCGGGAAAAGTGATCGAGATCGTTATAGGGTTTTTTGTCGAGTCCATAGATTCCATTGGCATCCACCGGAGCCGGTGGTGCCGGGATTTCCGGACTGGGATAACCGGAGCGATAAAGCACACCGTATTTGGCATCGGGGCCGTTGACGGTGACAATCATCTGATTGGGGCGGGGGTGTTTGATACCAACCTCAAACATAACTTTGCGACCGGCCGGAATTTCAATATCGGGAATACGATGGGTTATACCGTACTCACTATAGGCGGGCATTTCACCCTCACCGTCACCAAAAGTCAGGCTGTGATAGATCAGCTTCTGCGAGCCCAGGTCAACTTTGGACTGGGAGGTCCAATAGTTATCTGAACCGGTAAAAAATGACATGAGATTAATGGGGATGGGCGCCTGGCAATCGGCCTCCGGACTGATGCGCATCAGTGCCCCGGTGATGGTTGCGGTTTCGCCTGGATTCAGACTTTCACCGGGATTGGCAACAATGGGCTCAAACTTGACAAAGCGGCTGGGAGACATCAGTTGGTAGTGCAGGCTGCGGGCTGATTCACGGCCACTGTTGATCACATCGATTTCCAGGTAAACACTTTCTCCAGGATCGGCATAGCCGTTATTGTTTCCTGTTCTTGAATCGTTGATGCGGATGGCCAGTATATTGATGGCTGGGGTGGCCATCGGGAGTCTGTCTTTGATTTCGTTAATTTTAAGTACATCTTCGCCACGGCAGCTATTGTTCGTACAAATCACGGCTTCCAGGCAGGTTTGATCGTTCTGAGAAACCGTGCGATAGGATTGCTCGCCCCGCACAACAAATCCTTCCACAAAACCCAGGTCGTTGAAAACCGGAGAGCCGCTATTGCCCTCGAACCCGTCAATATTGGTGACAAAGCAGGACTTTGCGGGGTCCGCCTCCCGCACATACGATCCCGCGATGTACTTGGCAGGCCCTCCGTGCGGGTAACCGATAGCGAAAACCCTGTCGTTGACGGCGATGCCTTCGGTTTTACGGATAGCCAGGGGAGTCCGACCAAGCACTGGGCGATCCAGTTTTATGATGGCGTAATCCACCCCTGAGTTGGGATCCATTTTACGGGCTCGAATTTCGCGGCAATTATAGATGTCATCCCCTGACACGATGGTGGCATCCTCGGACCGGCTGTCCTGTTGTCCAAACCCAAAGACAATGGCGGTCTGTTGGCAGGCCGAGGAGGTTGGCATGCAGTGGCCGGCGGTGACAAAGATGTCGGGCGCCACTAAAAATCCACTGCAAAATCCCGGTGCCGGTTGTTTGGCAAAGGGTTCATTTTCAGGGGCGCAGAGGGGGAATTTTTCATCCAGGGGAACCGCGCTCAGGCGGAAGCGGTTGCTTTCAGAACTCTGCGGAATCTCTTTGACCTTTTGCTGCTCCACCAAAATACCAGTGGCGCGGGCGCGACTGCGGATAAAATGATCCAGTTCATTCACGTCGCGGCGGTCATCCTCACCGTAGATCACACCGAGAGCCATCTGGGGGATCAATAGAGCAATGAGAAAGTATGTAAAAAGTTTGTTTATAGTAAAAGATTTTAACATTTTTAATAGAAAATCCCTTGGCTGACACATTAAGTTGGGCTTTCTTATCGGTTTAGGCGGGGAGTGGTCAATGAGTTTTTATGACGGGGGATGCGGGGTGAAGCTTTGGCTAAGATGTGATTAATTATTGGACATCGGAAAATTGGAATTGCAGGTAGGTGATGAAATAGTCAGCAACTAGGATCGTGACATAGGAAAGAACCACAGCCTTGGTGGTGGCGCGGCCCACACCCTTGGCGCCGCCGCGGGCATAGAAGCCCTGAAAGCAGCCAATGGTGGAAAACACCAACCCGAAAAACAGGGATTTCTGTACCCCTTTCCATAGGTCATCCCAGGTCACAATCCATTGAATCTTATCGATAAAGTCCGCCACGTTGATATCGTAATAGGCCACACCCACCAGGAACGAGCTGATCACACCGGCAATCACAAAAAATACCGTCAAAAATGGCATCATCAAAACCGAGCCCAAAATACGGGGGGCAATGAGATAGGAGAATGGGTTAACCGCCATGACTCGCATGGCATCGATCTGTTCGTTGACACGCATGGTGGCGATTTCCGCCGCCATGGCTGAACCTGCCCGTCCCGTGACGAGAAAGGAGGTCACGATGGGGGCCAGCTCTCTTGCCAGAGAAAATGCAGCAGCAGCCCCGATCATGGACGTTGCGCCGAAGATCCGAAAAATCTCCCCCAACTGAAATCCAAAGATCCCCCCAACCATAACCCCGGCCATAAGGTTGATCCAAAAGCTGCGATTGCCCACAAATTCCATTTGCCGGAGCAACAGAGACCATTTGACAGGCGGGGAGACGATCCTGAGCAGTCCATTCAGGACAAAGCTGCTGTATAGACCGACCCAGCTGATAGGACGCATGGTCCATCGGCCCAGCAGTTCAAAATAAGCGGTCAATGCGTCCAATTCGGTCCTACCTTTTGTTAGAAACCATCGCATATATGAAATTGCCTCTGTTTATTCTAACCGATTTTTTAGGTTGTATGGACCTTGAGACCAGCCGGGAGACCTAGAGAATGATTTTTAACGTGTATTATGGTAAATTGACTGAAAAGTCATGCAATGGATTCCTCTTGAGACGATCCCTTATTGAAAGCGAAAGGATTTGCTTTATGAAAACCCCGCGGATGAAGACTTCTCTGTTAACCGCCATGATGGCCATGGGTTTGTTTGTACTGCCTGCCTGTACCAGCAGCGATCAGGAGGATGGCAAAGAAGAAAGCGCTGAAAGCCTGGAGACATCGTCCGAAGGGGAAGCTGCATCACCGGACGCCGCGACTGAAGAGGCTCCCGCCGATGCTGGCGAGGCGGGCGGCAATGACTCCGACCAGCTTATGAAGGCGGTCGAAGAGGCTGGCGCTGAGGAATCGGCAGTTGACCCCGCCGAAGCTGAAGCCACCGCAGCAGAAGCGTCTGCGCCAGAAGCCCCGGCAGCTGCGCAGGAATCCGCCCCGGAGTCCGGTCGTCGGGTTTGGTACGTCAAAAGCAAAGGGGCATCGGTGTATGATTCCATGCAGGCTGGAGCCAATGAGATTCGTAAGGTTCGCCGCGGTGATCCGGTTCTTATTTCCATCCAGGGTGAATGGGGAAAAATCAGCGAGAATCAGTGGATTCGTATGAGTGACCTCGCCCAGGAACCGGTTGGTCGGGAGCGTAAGGGCGGTAAGTGGGATGGCCGTTAAAAGGCCTCCTGAGGAAGGGTCCCGGCTCCCGGTGCCGGATAGGGCTTTATGACGAAGGGATGAGGCACGATGAAACTTGGCCTTGCATCGAAGTGTTGGCTGGCAGCCGTGGTGTCTATTTTGCTGGGCTGGCAGCAGCCCCTGCGGGCAGAGTGTGTTTCGCTGGTGAAGGGATCCATTGCCATGGATGTCGAGAGCTGCGGCGTGCTGAGCCCCGAAAAAACCTTTGATTTGAGTAACCCTCGCTTTAAGTTTATCGCGGATTTGCCCGCACCTCAGCGAAAAAAGTTTTTTGACAGCTACCGGGGACTGGTGGTTAAGGGGACCGTGGCCCGTTCACTTGCGGTGCGTAGCGGTTTGAGCCCGGAAAAAGGGGTTTTTAACGGTGAAAAAATCACCGTGTTTATTACGCCGGGTGCGGCAAAATGTGAGGAAATCCTCAATAAGCGGGTCAAAGGCACCCTTGATGAGGCCTGCTGCACCGGTGGCGGTGATGTTCCCTGTTTGTTGTCCTCTAACCTGGTATTGAAAGAAGTCAAACCCATCGGTAAAACCGGCTCGGGGGCTGGGGACCAGGCGCGGCGCAAGGCCAACGAGTCCAAAGAATATAAGAAGGCCGCGCGGGCCTATACCAAGCGGGATTACAAGACCGCCGCTTTTCTCTTTGAGGGGGAGCGAATCCGGGGAACCCTGGATACGATGGGACACTACAAACTGGGGCACAGTTTTCGGGAATTGGATCAGTGCGAAAAGGCTGTTCCGGTTCTGAAGGTGCTCTTTGACAAGTCTGTAAAAAACGAGTTTTGGGCGGATGAAGCCGATATTATCCGCAAGGGCAATTTTATGCTGGCCCGCTGTTATGCCAAGATGAACCAGGCGGCGTTTGCGGTGGTTATTCTTCAGGGTTATCTGCTTGAACCAGGCAAATACCGCAAGGAGCTGGAGACAGCCCTTAAACATAAGGACTTTGGTTGGATCAACACCACCAAGGAATTTCGGGAGTTTGCGGCAGAAGCGGAGCGAAAGCTAGGACGATAGGCTCCAAGTCTTTATCCATTGCTGAAAAGCCCGATGACGGTGGCTCAGGCTGTTTTTCTGATGACTCGTCATTTCTGCCATGGTTAATCCGCTCTCTGTTTCCTGAAAAAGCGGATCGTAACCAAATCCCGCGCCTCCGCGTGGTGCGGTCAAAATTGTTCCAGGCACAAACCCTTCAAAAACCTGTTCCTGACCGTCTTCATCGATCAAGACCAGGCAGCAGACAAACCGTGCCTGCCGTTGGTCAGCCGGCAACGCCCCCAACTCTCGCAGGAGTTTGGCGTTATTGGCGGCATCGTCGCCATCCACCCCGGCATAGCGGCTGGAAAACACTCCGGGAGCTCCTCCCAGGGCATGCACCTCCAGTCCTGAGTCATCCCCTAGCACGGCAGCGTCGGTAAACCGGCGCAGCGCCAGGGCTTTGATGCGGGCGTTTTCCACAAAGGTTGCGCCGGTTTCGTCCCAGGTGATATCCGCCGATAGATCGGTGGCTGGTCGTAGTTCCCACGGAGCCCCTTCTGGCAACATCGCGGTCAATTCCGCGATTTTGTGCCGATTGCGGGTGGCCAGATAGAGAGGTCTGCGGATTCTGGGTGACATAAACAGGCCTTTTCTTGCGGTGAAATTTTTTTTAACTTGGTATTCAATGACGGCACCGATAATGAAATTCTTACGCGGCTTTTGTCAAGGAAATGGCATCCCGCACTCACAAGGAGATGTTAATGACGGCACAAGATATAGAAAAGCGGATCATGGAGCACATCCCGTCCGCCAGGGTCAAAGCCAGCGATATGACTGGCGGCGGTGATCATTGGCAGGTGCGGGTCGAAGCTCAGGAATTCAGCGGGAAATCGTTGATCGAGCAGCACCAAATGGTCTATCGGGCGCTCGGCAGCTGGATGAGTCACGAAATTCACGCCCTGAAACTGGATACCATTGCGGCGTCGTGATGGACAGAAAGGTGGTAAATCGTCTCCTGCTGTTCTGGCTTATATCAAGTCAGGTATCAGCATGGCGGCTCTGCTTCCGTGCCATCTCCGCTGCTTCCGCTTTTTTCACCATGGCAAAGAGATCAGGGGAGTTTTGCAGTAGTCCGATGATGATGTCGATCATGCGGGATTCCGTGGTCGGAGTCACTGTATAGATTCCCATCTCTTTAAAATGAGCGATCAAAACCAGTTCGATGGATCGGGTTTCTATTTTCCAATTGTTGATAACTTTAGTAATGCGGGGAGACTCGATGCGCGCATTGATAAAAATTTCGATGGGAAGCGATTCTGTTAGCATGGTCTTGGCCCTCCGCTCGTTGCTTCCTATCGGCCGGGAGCCTGAGGGGGTTTAGGGTTATTTTGCATCGTTTTTCAAAAGTCATCAGTGAATCCTATAACCCGCGATAATCGATAGAAAATCTCCACTAAAAGCAGCTTGACATCGTCGTGAAGTCGGTGGGATATTGGCTCCCTTGTCATAAAGGCCGCTGTAGCTCACCTGGTAGAGCGCCACATTCGTAATGTGGAAGTAGCCGGTTCAAGTCCGGCCAGCGGCTCCAATTTTTTCGGTTTATCAGCGGATCGGGGCGTAGAAAGCCAATGCCGTGCGGTGTGTGGTGTA
>JAKQGS010000257.1 GCA_029556045.1 Pseudomonadota bacterium
TGTCATTCGTGATCAACTGATTCCCCAGCGCGGGATTGATCAACACAGCGCCCATCGCCGCTGAAATGGCAATGACGGCACCCACCGAAAGGTCAACACCGCCCGTGGCAATCACCAGGGTCATCCCGATCGCCGCCAACATCAGAGGCGCGCCATTGTTAAAGATGTCAACCAGATTGCCGTACAGGTGCTTTCCATAGACGGGGTCTTCGATGATGCCGAGTTTGAAGAAACCCGGTTCGACAATGGCATTGAAAATGAGAATCAGCATCCAGGCTACGAGCGGCCAGAACAACTGGCTATTACGAAATTTCTTAAAAAACGATGTCTGTTTCATGCTTCTCCTGCCATGGCGTGAATGAGAGTCTTTTCGTCCACGTCTCCGGTATATTCAGCAACCTTCTTACGATCACGCAGGACAGCCACCCGATTGCTGACACGCAGAACCTCTTCCAATTCAGAGGAGATAAACACACACGATTTACCCTCCTCTGCCAATTGCATCACCAGTTTTTGAATCTCTGCTTTTGCCCCTACGTCTATACCGCGCGTCGGCTCATCCAAAATGAGGACCTTGGGATCCGTCGCCATCCACCGGGCCAGGATGACTTTCTGTTGATTGCCACCACTTAAGTTCTTGACCAACTGTTCGGGAGAAGGGGTCACAATCCCCAACAATTGAATATACCTGGCGGCGATTTCATTTTGTTTTTGCGCGGAGATGAATTTGAACCAGCCATAACGCGCCTGCAAGGCCAGGATGATATTTTCGCGGATGGTCAGGTCGCCCACCACGCCCTCGGCCTTGCGGTCTTCGGGACACAGGGCAATGCCGCGTTTCAGAGATTCAAGGGGGGAAAATTTGCTCACTTTCTCGCCGTCCACTATCAGAGCGCCGTTATCGGGCGCGGCGATCCCAAAAATCAAACCGGCCATTTCTGTGCGGCCAGAACCTAACAACCCGGCAATCCCTAAAACTTCACTGGCATCCAATTCCAGATCCACCGGCTCAAGCGACCCTGCCCGCCCCAGCCCTTTTGCTTCAACCAAATGCTGCTGGGCCTTTTTCTCCACTTCCTGGGATTTCACTTTTGCAATAGCATCTAATTCCGTCAAACTGCGCCCCAGCATTTTGGCAACCAGTTCAACGCGGGGCAGAGAAACGACCTCGTAAGTCCCGACCAGCTTGCCGTTTCGCAGAACCGTAATCCGATCCGCTATCTGGTAAATTTGATCCAAAAAATGCGTAATGAAGATAATACCAATGCCTTCGCTCTTGAGTTTGCGCATCACATCGAAGAGCAGATTCGTTTCGTGAATATCCAGGCTGGAGGTGGGTTCGTCTAAAATCAGCACCTTAGCCGCCAAGACTTCCAGCGCGCGTGTAATGGCCACCATCTGTTGGATCGCCACGGAATAATTTCCGAGGGGCTGCGTTACATCCACGTCAAGGCTCAAGCGGTTGATGGCCTTGCGCGCCAGTTCATTCATCTTTTGCCAGTGAATGCTTCCGAAGCGGCGCGGTTCACGTCCCAGCATGATGTTCTCGGCCACGGAGATGTTGGTGCAGAGATTCACCTCCTGGTACACCGTACTGATGCCAAGGCCCTGGGAATGTTGGGGGGAGCGCACATGGACGCCCTTGCCATCCAGCTCAATACTACCTTTATCCGGCTGCTCCACGCCCGTTAAAACTTTGATCAGCGTGGATTTCCCCGCCCCAT
>JAKQGS010000264.1 GCA_029556045.1 Pseudomonadota bacterium
GTGGGGCCGATGAGGAGAATATTGGACTTGGACAGTTCCACATCATCATGGCCGGCGGCTTTGGCGTCGATCCGCTTGTAGTGGTTATGCACCGCTACCGACAGGGTTTTTTTAGCATGATCCTGGCCGATGATGTACTCGTCGAGGATCTTTTTGATGTCCTTGGGATTGGGGATTTTGCTGGTGTGGGTCAGCAGTTCTTCCTTATCCACCTCTTCCGCAATGATATCGTTACAGAGTTGAATGCACTCGTCACAGATATAAACATTGGGTCCGGCGATCAGTTTCTTAACCTCTTTTTGGCCCTTGCCGCAGAAACTGCAATGTAACCCGCTATCCTTGCTGGCCATTATACTTTACCCCCTTAACGGTGTCGTGGTGGTGAACGGTTGATGTCGCATGAATCCAGGCCCATCAGGCCCTGTTTTTTTTCTCTGGTCCCTTCAGGACCTCATCGATCAGCCCGTACGACAATGCCTCTTCCGGGGACATAAATTTATCCCGATCGATGTCCTTTAGGATCTTTTCGTAGCTTTGACCGGTATGGTTGGCCAGGATCTGGGTCATCTTCTCTTTGAGGTTGATGATCTCCTGGGCCTGAAGTTCGATGTCGGTGGCCTGGCCTCCTGCGCCGCCCAGCGGCTGGTGGATCATGATCCGAGAATTGGGCAGAGCCATCCGTTTGCCGGGAGTTCCCGCAGCCAGGAGCCAGGCCCCCATGCTGCAGCATTGGCCGATACAATAGGTCCGCACGTCGGCGCGGATCAGTTGCATACAATCGTAGATAGCCAGCCCCGCCGTGACGGATCCGCCGGGGGAGTTGATGTAAAAATGGATATCCTTATCCGGGTCGACACTTTCCAGGAACAGCAGCTGAGCCACAATGACGTTCGCCACTTCATCCATAACCGGGGATCCCAGCATCACGATTCGCTCGTTTAAAAGGCGGGAATAAATGTCCCATGATCTCTCACCACGGTTGGTCTGCTCAACTACGATTGGTACTAATGGCATCGCTGGTCCTCGCACTCGCGGTTATTGTTGGGCGCTGCTGCAACAATCGGGATTTTTGGTCGCGGTTGTCGCCACATACGCGGAAAGACTAAGGTACATCGTATGGAATGACAAGATCCTTTCCAAAGATTGTTGTCGTCCGTTTGGAGGGAACCTTTAGGATTTGATGTCCCACTGACTAATTTAATCCATGGGAGTGAGGTTGGGTAGGGGACCGGCCGAATAAAAAATGCCCGTCCTACTGTCCGAGGGCGGGCATCTCCAATTTTAGGAAACTATTTCACTTCCGTAACTTTTGCCTGGTCGATCAGGAAATCCAGGGCTTTGGTAAACAGCAGGCTTTCCTTGACATGAGGGCCCAGCGATTTTTTGATGTTGCTGATTAATTTTTGATCAGGCTCCTCCCCATCCTTGGCGTGGATCATCTCCAGAACGTAACGGTCGACATCAGCGTCCGATACGGCCAGGTTTTCCGTTTTGATGACCTCATGAAGGATCAGGGTGTTTTGGGCTTTTTTCTTAGCGGTATCCCGCAGGGACTTCCGATACTCGGGATCTTTCTTAGCGGCCTCTTTGGTTTTATCGTTAGGCCAGCGCATCTCCTCCACCATGCTGTCGATCACCTGGTCGATCATGCTGGGGGGGACGTCGATGGTATTGACGTTGCCGAGTGCCTCCAGGACTTTGCCTTCCAGATCCGCCCGTTTATTCTGATCCGCCTGCTTGTCCAGCGTTTCGCGGATGTTCTTGCGCAGCGCTTCCAGGCTTTCCAGTCCGATGTCTTTCGCAAATTCATCGTCCGCAGCCGGGGTGTCCAGTTCCTGCAGCTTTTCCAGGGTCAGGGTACATTCCAATGACTGGCCTGCCATCTCTTTGTTGCCGAAGTCGTCGGGGATTTTTACCGTGATGTTTTTGCTTTCACCGGCCTTCATGCCGATCAGCGCGGACTCCATTTCCGGCAGCACGTGTTTTTTGCCTAATTCCACAGGGATTTTTTCAATGCGGAAGGGCTCAAATGGCTGGCCGTCTTTCACGGCGGTCTGGGAGATGGTGGCGATATGGCCTTCTGTGGCGGCCACACCTTCCGCGGTGTCTTTGGTTTTGGCGTATTTTCGGCGCAGTACGTCCAACTCTCGTTCGACCGCATCGTCGTTCACCAACATCGGGGTGTAGGATACTTCGAGGCTTTTGTAGCCACTGACCTTGTACTCCGGCAGAATATCCACCAGAGCAGTAAAGGTATACTCCTGATCTTCTTTGGGTAATTCCGCGGTTTCCAGGACCGGTGCGGCAATGGGGCGGATGCTTTTTTCGTCAAGCGCAGTAAATAGGTGGTTTTTCACCAATTGATCCACCACGTCATAGGCCACGGAATTGCCGTAGAGCTTTTTGATCATGCTGATGGGGGCTTTACCCGGGCGAAAGCCGTGGATCTTGGCTTTTCGCTGCAACCCTTGGTAAACCTTCTGAAAAGCGCTGGTCACGTCCTGCTGGGGGACGTCGACTTTGATGCGGCGCTGCACTTTGTTCACTTCTTCGACTGTAGCCTTCATGTTGTCTCCTTGAAGCCGCTTGCGGATAAAAACGCAAAAAGTTGGGGGATTATAGAGTTATTGTCTGTTTTGTCAATCCAAGAGACGGAGGTGAGGTGTTTCCCCCGGCCGGTGGAACAGGTGGCAGGAATGTATCTTAACATCCCGAAAATCCTTAGGAATTGATGCAGCACTGACGTCGCGTCCGTAAGCCAGCCCGGGGACCTTGGGATTGATTTTGAAGTCCCGGCGGTTGCAGGAAAAGACCAGTACCCCCCCGGGAGCCAGATACCGGGCATAGGCGGCCAGAAGTGCCCCATGATCTCTCTGTACATCAAAGGTACCCGCCATCCGTTTAGAATTGGAAAAAGTCGGGGGATCGATACAGATCAGGTCAAAACTCAGAGGACTGGCCCCCCAGGTCCCCATGTCCGGTGGGGTGGTGGCGTCCGCCTGG
>JAKQGS010000266.1 GCA_029556045.1 Pseudomonadota bacterium
TCAGGGCTTTCATCACCCGGCGAAAGACGGTGTTGCGGCGTTGTTGCATTTCAGGAGATGGTTTTTCAAATTGGCCGTAGAGACGGGGAAAACTCACATAACGCCAGCCGTGCGGGGTGGATCGATCGAGGGCCGTGGCCACAGTGATGTCCTGTCCGTCCGCATCGACGCCGATCACGGTGTTTTCGGCCCTTTGGGTCATGACCTGAATAGCATCCATATTAACGCCAAAGGCTTCATCCAACACTTCCCGCACCAGTTTGGGGGAGCGCCGCTGGCTGTCCGCCAGGCGACCGGAGCGCATCTCATAATTGATTGTATTCAAGGCTTGTTCCTGGCGAATGGACATTTCCACTTGTTCTTCTTCCGGAGCAAATTGACCTTCCAACACGAAGCCATGGCTCAGGATGATGTCCGAACTGACATCCCAGAATCCTCCGGTCTGGACTTCATTTTCCTTGCCGTTCAATACCTGCTCATACCAGTGCCAATAGGTCCAATAGGATTCGGAAACGTTGATCTCTTGTTGGTGGTGGGACTTATAAAGGGATTCCAGCCAGCTGGCATGGGCGTAAATCCAGCAGTTGCCGATGGACTGGCGTTTGACGGCGCTGTGATCCACATCCGTGACAAGGATGTCGGACGACGGAGCTTGCTTGTCCACGGCTGGACCGCAGGCCGGTAGAATAGTGATGGCTAACCATAACCAAGTCAGTGATAAAATCCGGATCAAATTGTTTTTCATGTTGTCCCCCTTTGGTTCCACGAGAATTTGTTTCTGATTCCACAAGTGTTTGCATGTGAGAATCAGGCTTCCACACCCCCCTCATACACCCGCTGCATCGGGAATCCCTAGCTTTGGCCAGCCAGTTAATACGTTTTTTGTTGGCGGAAGTAACCAAAGGGTAAAATTAGGGAAAAATGGGTTCGGGGGTGCGTCTTATTGACGCCGATGTTCGGTAGCGACAGCCCGGGCCTCGATATCCACCAGGCTGGCCTGGACCTGCATCAGGACGTGGCTCAGCTCCGGAGAGTTGATTTCCAGTTGGGGGGGAACGACGATCGGCTCCCCATAATAGATGCGGATGGTACTGAAGGGTTTGGGGATGCGAAAACGATCCCATGATTTGTGGAGGATCCAGGAGCGATCCGCAATGGCCGCCAGTGGAATAATCGGAGCTCCCACCATGCTGGCGATCTGGGCAATGCCGGATTTAACCTCATGGCGCGGCCCTTTGGGGCCATCGACGGTGATGGCCACATGCCATCGTTGCCGGGACAGGCGCACATAGGATTTGATGGCCCCCGTGCCGCCCCGCGACGAGCTACCCCGTGCGGTGGTGAATCCAAATCTCTCCGCCACATAGGCGATCAGGTCCCCATCAAAGGACGGGCTAATCAGCAGGCAAAGGCGTCGGCCCACCTGCGATAGGGTGCCTGCCAATAGATTCTCATGCCAGCAGGCCACCGCATATAAACCATCGGGATGATCTTGTTCAAATCGCGCGATGGTGTCGGAGTCCACGGTTTCAAAACGATAGGTGAGGTGAAAGAGCCGCACCAGCCCATAAGCCATGCGCATCAGCAACTTCTGCCTCCAGGTCCGCTGTGGTGCTTGTGCCGTTGGTGGAGTGGCAGTGTGGCTCATGAGGTGGGCATGCCCAGCTGCGTGGCCATCTCATGGGGCACGCAGAAATAGGTGACGCTGATGGCGGGGTTTTTGCCGTCCCGGCGCGGATGGGGATAGATGGTCCGCGTGCGACGGGTGAATTCAGGGGATACGTGGTAGCCCCCCAACTCGGCGCAGCGGTGCCAACTGTAGCGACCGGTGCCATCCTCACGATCGTAAACCGGACGCAGCCCCTGACCGGACAATTCATGCACATAGCGAAACCCCGCATGGTAGGTATTCCAGGCGGTGGCGATGAGATCCTCATCCTCCAGGGCACTTTCTTCGGTGAAGATCAGAATCAGGCCGGCACGGCTATACGCCTTGAAAATTTCCACCATCCCCTGATCGGTGGTCTGACGGATTTCATGGAATCCGTTGCCCACGATCATCACACCACCCGTAGTGTCTAGTCCCTGACTGCGAATGGCCTGCAACAGAATGTCCGCCTTGCCGATATCCGCCTTGCGCACAAAGGACATGGTGGCCGGCAAAACCCCCTTCTTTTGTTCGGCGAGAGCGGCATCGATAGCGGCATCCTCCAGATCCGCTCCAAAATAATGGATGTCTTTGCTGCGATCCCGTTCGTACCGCTGGCGGGTGGCCTCTCCCTTGCCCACCGCATGCTCGATAAACAGCCGGATCGGCACCTGATATTTGCTGCAGAACTGATCCAGGCTGTCGTTGGCCATTTTAAAAGTTTTACGATTGGCGTCCTGGCTGGCGGCAACGTTGGCCCCCCGTGCCACCCATGCGGAGGGTGTTTTCTTCTGCAGGAGTGCCATGTGCTGATCCATGTAACCATGGTAGGCGTGAATGATGCCAAACGGTCCGGAACCTCGCTCCATCGCTCGTTCTCCCAGGGCCGTGACAAAACCTTCCGCGGACAGACAGCCGGCATGAAAGAGCAGTGACTTAACAGGAGCGGAATCCAGTGTGAACTGACTGCCCCGCTTCTGGTCCTTCAGATGGCCGCCGAGTTTCAGGGCCAGTATCAGCGGCACCAGTCGGGATCCCACCATGATCTCCAACAGTCCCGGTTGCCAGGATGGAGCGGCTTTTAAGGAGGATGGGAATTTGAAAAAGTTGATCAACGGCTCCCGATCCACCCCTTTCCCGGTTGCCAGGTAGTCCTGCAGTGCGGGAACCAGATCGGCGGGCTCTTGGTCCGGACGGGGTTCAAAGGTTTGCAGCAGTTTCATGACCTGCGGCAGATTCGCGGGCTTATGGGCCCCCAGAGCGGTGACGGTCAAGAGGCCGCGGCTAAAGAGAAAACTGAAATCCCACCCCAGAATCTGGGAATCCAGACCGTGGCTGGTGGCAAACTCATAGAGTTGCACCGGTCGACCCGCTCGCCAAATATCCAAAAGCCCAAGGCGATGATGGGATGACAATACCTGGTTCAGCAACCACAGATCCGTCGGTGCGGTCACGGCGGCGGTGAGCACAACGGTGCGGATCACCTGAATGGCCCGATGCCAGGACTGCAGGGTTTCCGCGGGAGTTTTGCTGCCATGGAGTTGGATATGTTTTTCGGCGGTATCCAGCCAATCCAGCACCGCCTGCCCCTGTTGAAACAGATGGGGCACCTTTTGGATAAACAGGGCAAACGATTCACCCGCAATGATGGGGTAGCCCTCACTGTTGGCGGCCGTGGGATTGGTGAAGATGGAAAGTAGATATTTTTCCGTCTGCTGATGTGCAATGGACCTAAGCCATTCTGGTGCTGGCATGTCTTGGGCTCCTTGCCTCAATGGGTGAAGTGGCCTCCAGTATAGCGGAAAGATTTGTGCCCGTCATCTCCCGGCATTTAGGGTGGTATCAGCGATCACGGCGAGGCGGGAATCCGGGTGGGTCGTATCCCTCGTCTCTGCAGGAGTTGCAGAAGACCCTGGGGGCCAAAAAGGTGCCCAGCCCCCACCGCCACAAAACAATTCTCCCCCCGGGTGCGTTTCAGGATTTCCGGAACCCAGCGTTGGTTGCGGTCATCCAGCAGCAATTTGGTCTGGCGGGGTTGGTTTAACTGCCCCGGTCGAGGTTCAAACATGACCTTTGCCAATGCGGCCTCGTTGCCACCGCGATAGGTGGTCACCATATCGGCCAACAACTTGGGCATCTCGTCCCGATGATGGATCAATTCTTTCAGATCTTCCCCCGTGGTCACCTGCTCCAGCAGTCTGAGTTGCCACAGGGAGTCCTCCAGGAAATAAACCGTATGGTTCAATCGTCGCACTTTGTCCCGCAGCACCAGATCCATGGCGGGCATCTCCGGGGCAATGGTTTGCCAATACAGGGTCACCGCCATCCATGGCTTGAATTGATTCAAGACCTGGGATGGAAACTGCGGCATCATCTCTACCAGTGTCTGCCACTCCTGCGGCGTTAATTGCTTCTCCAGTGATTGCCCCTCCGGCAGGCGGGCCATGCGGGCCACATCTTCCGGATCAACCGTCTCCACGTCCGCTTCCATCATAAAACAGCGGGTTTGCTCCAGCGCGGACCATACCACCGGTGGCAGATCATCCGCATCGACGCCGGCATGAATGGTGCCAAACAGGTAGGACTTGCCGGAGGCACGGGAAAATTCATAAAGAAAAGGCGCTTCAATCCGCGCCGGAGCCGCTGGTGAAAAAACCTCGGGTGCCGGTGTACGACTGACGCATCCCGGCCCCATAAGGCCAAGGATCACCAGGGTGATCAGGCAAAATGGACGAACTTTCTGGCGCCTCACCGGATTTGTACCCGCAGGTCCGCGATCATGCGCTGATACTGACGCGCTTCTGCCGCGGGATCCTCCGCATACAGGATGGCCCGTCCGACATTGGCGATGGTATGGTCACCATATGTTCTCAGAATGGGTAAAAGATCGCCCCCTTGCGCGCCGATGCCGGGCACCAGAACCAGGGGATTGCCGATGATGTCTTT
>JAKQGS010000269.1 GCA_029556045.1 Pseudomonadota bacterium
TCAGGGCTCGACCCAACTCCGATCCTTTTTGTCCCTTACGCAAGCCCCAGTTATCCAGGGCATGATCGGTTTCTGCCACCATGTGTCCGATGATACCGGGCAGCCCCATCCGCTGGCCGTCTTCCGGGCTGTAGATCTTGCTGATGCCATAGGACTCCAGATCCTGGATTTCCTCCGGCACAATCACCCCGCCACCACCACCAAAAATCTTGATGTCGCTGGCACCGTTTTCGTTGAGGAGATCTCGAATATATTTAAAGAATTCAACATGCCCGCCCTGATAGGAAGACAGGGCCACCGCATGCACGTCTTCCTGAATCGCCGCCAGCACGATTTCCATCGCCGAACGGTTATGCCCCATATGGATCACCTCAACCCCACGATCCTGAAGTAGGCGACGCATGATGTTGATACTGGCGTCGTGACCGTCAAAGAGTGCCGTCGCGGTGAGAAAGCGAATTTTGTTTTGGGGCTTATAGGTTTTTAGAGTTTCAATATCGTGCATTCATTCCTCTTTCTCGATAGCAGGGGAATCCGGGACATAGCCTAAAAAGTGTCGGTAGTCTAATGAAAGAGAGCCGGTCTGGCAAAGGCTTTGCGACCGCTACGGGACCAATGATTCCGCTCTGAATCCCTGGTTTTGACTATCGGGAGACCCGGGGTTTTGGGGTGATGACCGATCAACGTTCGCATTCATACCGCATTAGGTCTCAATTAATACAATATAAATTGCTTAATTAATCATTTCTATTTTTTATTATTTTTATTGCAAATATATTGATCGGAATACACCAAAAAAACCTGAAGGCTTATCCATTTAAATTAAACCAAGGCTGATGAATTTCATTTATAAGTATGAAATCATAGTTACAGGTTTCAACTGACATAAGGTTCCTGTCCATGACCCCCTTCAGACTGGTTTTTATGACATGGCTCCTGAATGGTTGTTTTGCCCTGTCCTCGCGGGGCTATCAGGGCCCCGTGTCCGATCACTTCGACGGGGAAAGATTCTTGAATGAACAACCAACACCGGATCGAACATTTTCCGACCTTTGGCACTGGCAACTCAAGGGCCACAAAGCCCCATGGCCACCATACATAGACTATCCCTTTGGGCCCAAACCTCTCGATCGGGTGGGCCAGGGGGATCTCCGGGTCACCCTCATCAATCATGCGACAACCCTGATTCAAATGGACGGCATCAATGTCCTGACGGATCCCATTTGGTCCGAGCGGGCCAGCCCATTCAGCTGGGCAGGACCCAAGCGCGCCAGAGCCGCGGGGATACGCTTTGAAGACCTCCCGAAAATCGATGTGGTCCTGATCAGTCATAATCACTACGACCACATGGATATCGAAACACTGCAAAAGCTGGAGTCTGCATTTGACCCGGTTTTTTTGGTGGGACTTGGTAACGCGCACTATCTGGACGGCCTTCAAAATGTCCATGAGTTGGATTGGGGCCAGGCCCACCCGCTGACCAACGGGATGGACGCGGTGTTTGTGCCCGCGCAACACTTTTCCAGCCGCGGCCTGCGGGATCGCAATCGTTCCCTCTGGGGAGGGTTTGTGATCAAGAGTCCGCATGGCAATGTCTACTTTGCGGGAGATACGGGGTATGGACCTTTTTTCAGGAAACTTGGCTCACAGTTTGCGCCCCTTCGTCTGAGCATTCTCCCCATTGGGGCGTATGAGCCCCGTTGGTTTATGGAGCCCATGCACTTGAATCCTGACGACGCGGTGTTGGCGCATCTCGACTTAAAGAGCCACCAAAGCATGGGAATGCACTATGGCACCTTCCAACTCACCGATGAGGCCATCGAAGATCCACCCAAAGCGCTGGACTTGGCGCTTAAGACGCGCAATCTGTCGGCGGATAAGTTCTGGGTTCTCAGGTTTGGGGAAGGACGGGATGTTCCCGCCGTCGAAAGATAGGCTCAATCGTCGATTGGTCTCATCTATCAAACGGAGCTTTTACCGGATGAACCCCGCTTCGAGACCATCCGTAAAATTTCCCGGGGCGACATGCGGAAATTGCGGCTGACAAAAAAGCCAAAAACCCCCAGCGTCAAAACCCCATTTAGGACAATGGCGATGATCGCCTGGGCCTTGGGATGATCGATTCCACCGAATTGCACCGCATGCAGACCGTGACTGCACAGTCCCTGTAGGATCAGGGCTCCTAGCCCCGACAGGAGCATGAAGCCCATGGACCGAAAACTTTGGGCACGGTTCCAGGCGAGCGACTGACCCCGAAGCCCCATAAAGAGTATCAGGCAATTCATGCTGAGGGTGATGGAGGTGGTGGCCGCCAGCCCCACATGTCCCAGCTTATCCACCAACAGGGAGTTGCCGAGGTAGTTCACGGCGATACTTCCCAGAGATACCTTCATCGCAAAGGACGTGCGCTCCACCGCATAATAAAACGCGGTGAGAACTTTGATGAGCCCGTAGCCCATCATGCCGAAGCTGTATGCAAACAGCGCCTGACCGGTGGCGATGGCATCGTTTTCTGTGAACCGTCCACTTTGAAACAGCAGGGTGATCACCTCACGGCTGTTCATCAGGAAAAACACCAGGCAGGGCAGCATCAGCCATACCACCAATTCCGTGGCTTTCTGAAATTCCTGTGAGGCTTGGACGTCAACTTTATGGCCAGCCCGCACGATGGAGCGAGTCAGATTGGGCAACACCGCCACACCCACGGCCACTCCAAATAAGCCGATGGGAAGCTGCAGGAGTCGAAAGGCGTAGTTCAGCCAGGTCACCGCCCCCTCGCCAAGGCTGGTGGCGAAATTCGTGTTGATATAGATATTCACCGGTCCCGAGCTGGCGGCCACGGCGGCGGGAGCCATGATGGTCAGCACGTGTTTAACATCCGGCGACCAGGGCAGACTTTTTCCCCAATGCCTCCAGCCCCCGCGGATCAAGTGCAGCATCCCCACCAGCTGCATGGTGAGCTGTCCCATGCCACCAGCTAATACTCCGACCGCAAGACCGGTGATGGCACGGCCCGCAAAATCAGCTTCAAAGGATTGGGGCAACCACGCCTCAAACCAACCGGCCAGCGGCCACGCCCCGAAAATAAATCCAAAGTTAAAGGCGACGGGGGACAGGGCGCTCAGAAAAAAACGACCCTTTTGATGCAAGGCCCCCATAGCCACCGCACCAAGGACCGTAAATCCCAGATAAGGAAACAACAGGCGTGCCAGGTTGGTGGCATTTTGGTCAAACAACTGGGCGGTCGACGATTGTTTCACCTTGAGGGTCATGAGATCCACCAGGGTTGGCGACAGTAGGATACCCAGCGTGCAGACAACGATGGATACGATTAAAAAGAGATAAAAGGTTTGAAAAACCAGTTTGCGGGCCCGCTGCTGGTCTGTTTCCCACAGGCCGCTGAATACTTTGGTAAAGGCGCTGCCAAGAGCACCTTCCGCCAGCATTTCCCTCAGCAGGTTGGGAATACGAAAGGCAACAATAAAGGCGTCCATGAAAATGGACGCCCCAAAGATGTTAGCCACCACGATGTCACGCACAACGCCGGTGATCCGGCTCAGGAGTGTCCCCGATGCAAACAAAAAGCTGGATTTGACCGTTGACACCGGTTCGTATCACCCTTCCGTGGGCCTGAAATGCTGCCCGTTTAGCGCACGGAAACCTTTAAGCCCTGTTGCGCCCGGAAATATTCGATTTCCAGCACACTGATGGCTTCCATCGCTGATTCCCAATCAGCCCGCCGTGCGCATGCCTGCAGTTCGTAGGAACCTTTCATGAGATTGACTGCCCCAATCATAAGGGCATTCTTGGAGAGCTCGCAAGCAGCTTCTTCCAGCTCACGGCCATCCAGACGCCCCGCTGTGATACGGGCTTTTTTGAGATTAGCCCCCACTTTTTCCAGGGAGAGAGCAATGCGATCGGAAAATTTTTCTTCGTCGTTGGGAAATTGCAGAGCTTTCAGCATCCCAATCACTTCCTCGTCGATCACAACAGCAGGGTCATGGGCGCGAGCAGACGGCGGCAGATCGCTATGAATAGCGGAAATTTCGAGATCAGGTTGATCAGCTATGGGAGCGCGACGGGTTTCAGGCCAGATAATGGACTTGGTCGCGGATGATTCATCGGGAGAACCCAAACTTGTCGGTGACACGTTGCTACCTCCTTTGCGCCGCTCCATGCGGGCGATTGTTTATCACCCCACCTATAGAGATCGGGGGCAAACCTTTACAAGATTTTTAATTTTAAACCAAAAATCTTTAAAAATCGATACAGTTTATAAAGAACAGAAAATAATAAGGCCTTATCGGGAGGATAAGGCCATTCTTTTTCTTAACATTTTGTTATTTCAGAACTTTTTTATAAAACTAAAGAACAGTTGCGACGTCTGCAGCACAAAGGTCTGCTCCTGCGAGTCCAAACCCCTCAAGGACAGCCCCACAGCCTCATAGGCCAGAATATCCTTCATTTGGATGCTGTGGGTATTCTGCTGGAAGCGCAGACTGACGGCGGTAAATGGGTCGAATGTCATAAGACTTTCCAGATAAAAGACACGGCTTTGCACCTGAGTTTGAGCCAGATCCTGCCCCCAAAATCCCTTGCCGCCATCGTAGGCCAGGCGCCCCCAGGGGGAAACCGCCATGCCACCACTGATGGCATAGTCTGGGTTGACACGGTATCCCGCCCGGCCGCCCACCATCCAAGATTTAACGATGTGGCCGGTGGAAACATTTTTGAAGTTTTCCCGCACTAAAGCGCTATCCAGACCCAGCATGTATGAGGAAGCCAGGTTGCGTTCAAGTGCGGCTTGCAGCGCCATGCTGTTGTAACTGGCGTTGATCGTCTCTTTGGGCCCCGTCTGTGAGCTGACATGGGTCAAACGTCCACCAAACTGGTAACGATATTTTTGCATCTGGCCCCAATAGGTTCCAGCAATTCCGATGGGAATGCCTGTGTGTCCGACCCGCTCAGCACCGGCTTCCGTACCATCAGCCCGGGTTTCCATAAAACCAACGGCTGGCAGCTGCACATCCTGGAAGTGCGCCAGTCCGGTCATCATCTGAAAATCAAAACCCTGATTGCGGATGATCTTTTGGTAAGGTGGGGCGCCTTGTTCAACAAGGTCCGCGTTGACATCCTCAATCGTTCGGTCATCGGAATTTGTGGGGGAATTATCCGGAGACTCAGCCAGCAGGACTTCTGACGACAGAAAAGTCAGGAAAAGAAGAGAGTGTACACCGGATTTTTTCAGGGTTTTCCACAGCATCAACATCAGCGCAACCTCAACTCAGCAATTAACAACAGCAGCAGGAGTAGGAACTCAGTTTCAGGAGTGGTGTACACTCTCTTCTCGCAGCCACATCAGCAACCTTTGTACCAAAGACCATTCGCGATATCTTGCTGTAAATATTAGATATATCTAAATTCTGAGGAGTCTTTTCTGTCAAGGCGGACCCGTGCCTGTCGTTAGTTTTGACAGATCGGTGGTCAGAGGGCCTGTGAGCGGGCTTTGCGAAAGGGAAGATTGAGGGATGTTGTGGTGGTAAAACCTTCGGCATCGTGAAAGGGACGAAAGCTGATACCGGCCGGGGGGGCGTTTGCTTCGTCGTAGGTGGATCGCTCGCGAATAATATCGGTTAAAACCGCGTCCTGAAAGCGACGTATGATAGAAAGGTCTGATGGATCTCCCGAAAAAACTTTGCTGCGACCATCCTCCGATCCCAACCACATGGCAGCAGTCACACGGGGCCCCATCACAACACCCCACTGATCACGACCATCTTCATTGGATGAATCAAATCGCACCAGATTCTCTGCATCACTTTTTTCCGTATGAGATAGGTCCGATCGCTGTCCCTGAGTCTGTCGCATGGTTTCCAATGCCAGGTAAGCGGAATCGGACCGCATCACACGTTGACCTTTATCGAGGGGCCGGCGATACACGATCTTTCCGGTCGGTGTCAGGATACGGGCGATCATATGAGGCCGGCGGATGATCCCGCCACTGGTTAAAGCTCCGTAAGTGCGGGTCAGTGCATCCAGCGAAATCAGTCCCCGCCCCAATGCCAGATCCATATCTCCCGCCGGCATGGCTACATCCAGACGCTGCAAAAACGAGCGGAAGGTACCAAAGCCCAGATTGGACATTAAACCAGCGGCAATAAAAGCATCCCGGTCCAATAGCATGCGAACAACAGCATCAGCTCCCCCTGTCCCATCGCCCTGGGATTCCCGGATCGGACTTTGGCGGTATGAGGAATCGGGATCCAACCCTTGCTCCATGGCCAGAGCCAGCAGGAAGGGCTTCTGCATCTCTCCAACCGGGCGACGGGACCTCTGCGCCCGGTTAAACTGGCTGCGGCGATAGTCCCTTCCTCCCTGCATGGCCAGCACAGCACCGGTGCGGGGATCCATCGCGTAGAATGCAGCTTCCACCGCACTCGTCTTTCGTTGCTTCGGATCGGTCTCCAACTGCGACAAAAAATCAGCAGAATCTGCGAGCAGTTTGCGGTCAAGGGTGGTCTCAATGATCAAACCCCCTTGCGCGATGTTTTTCATGTCCAGGATTTTTTGCGCTTCGGCCTGGACGGCATCCAATGCATGACCAAAGGGTTTTGGACGATCAGGGTCGATGCCAACAACTTTGATGGACTGACGTCGGGCCACGATAAATTTGTTTTTGGAGATAACTTTTGCGTCCAGCATCCGCTCCAGGACAATTTCCTGGCGGCGTTTAGCCAGGCCGAGAAACATCGCCAGCATCAGCGTTGAAAGCAGCAGCCAGTGCGAAATATAGATTCCCGGTTCAAGACTTTTCAAGGCTCCAACCCCGGCGGTTGCACGCAGCACAAAGCCA
>JAKQGS010000515.1 GCA_029556045.1 Pseudomonadota bacterium
TCTTTGGAATAAGCATTAAAAATATCCTGCTACTATCCCCCAAATCCTGCACTCGATTGATGGTCAGGCTAACCCCATTCAAACAAATGGAGCCTTTGCCGATCAGATAGCGTGAATATTCGCCTGGTATCTTAACCACCATTTCCCAACCGTCAATGCCGGGATTTAGGTGCTCTAACTGGGCGATACCATCCACATGTCCCAGAACCCAATGTCCCCCCAAACGATCACCCACACGGAGTGCCCGTTCAAGATTCACAGAAACCCCGGACTTTGTCCGCCCGAGAACTGTCTTTTGCAAAGTTTCCCGGCTGACATCAAATACGAGTGTCGCGGAATCAAAAGCCACGACCGTCAGGCAACACCCGTCGACCGCAACACTATCTCCAATTTGCACGGAAAAATTACCGTCATTTGGCGCCAGGACCAAGCGTGTCATATCGCCAGGCTTTTGTTCCAGCTGCCGAATAGTTCCTTTTTTTTCAATCAAGCCAGTAAACAAGTTTCATCTCTCGGTCAGGGATTTGTTGTATGACCGCGGTCACGGCCCCTCAGACCTTGAAGCTCCTTAACAAATTCCTCTGGGTCTTTAAAATCCTTGTAAATGGAAGCAAAACGGACATAAGCAACTTGATCTGTTTCCCGCAAGACCTTCATAACCATATCGCCGATCGTCTGGCTGGCGACGATCTGCTCACCTTCCGCTCTGATTCGATCTTCGATGGTATCAACCATTGATTCGATTTGATCAATGGAGATAGGCCGCTTGCGACAAGCTGTGGAAATAGCGGTTATCAGTTTATTGCGACTGAATTCTTCAAAACGGTTGTCTTTTTTCCGCACCTGGATCGCCAGTTCCTCCTCCTTTTCATAGGTGGTGAACCGATGATTGCACTTGAGACAGCTGCGGCGGCGACGAACGCTACGACCCTCATGGCTCAACCGGCTTTCCAAGACCTTGGTATCTTCCCACCCACATTTGGGACATTTCACCGTCAAGCACTCCAATTCTTATAAAGGGGAAACCGAGCCACAAGTGACTCCACTTCACGTCGGACCGAATCCAAGCGCCCCTCGTCATCAACATGGTCAAATACCAATTTGATCCAATTGGCTACCTGCCGCATCTCGTCCAGTCCCATACCGCGGGTAGTCATGGCTGGAGTTCCGATGCGAATGCCGCTCGTGACGAAGGGGCTGCGTTTTTCCCGAGGAACAGTATTTTTATTGACGGTTATTCGGCATCGACCTAAAGCTTCTTCCATCTTCTTGCCACTGATTTCGGTATCGGACAGATCCAGAAGGACTAGGTGATTGTCGGTACCCCCGGAAACCAAACGGAATCCGTGACCTTTCAATGTCTCCGCCAGGCATTTGGCATTTGCCAGTACTTGTGTTTGATAGGCGTTGAAAGCAGGAGACATAGCTTCCTTGAAGCAGACCGCTTTAGCGGCAATGATATGCTCCAGCGGTCCACCTTGGGTACCTGGAAATACGGCTTTGTTGATGTTAATACTTTCGTCGTTCCATAAAATCATGCCACCCCGGGGGCCACGCAGGGTTTTATGCGTCGT
>JAKQGS010000516.1 GCA_029556045.1 Pseudomonadota bacterium
GGGCTTAGGCACATGGCGGTACGGGTGGGATCCGGATGGTTAAAGGGCATGACGCTGGCAACCCCGGTGGGCCTGGGAACCCGTCCCACCGCAAGCCGCACCCGTGAAGCGGTGGCCAACATGCTGGCCCCATACCTGCAGGATACCACAGTGTTGGACCTGTTTGCGGGGTCGGGGGCCTTGGGCTTGGAGGCAGTGAGCCGCGGGGCCCAGGGAGCCGTCTGGGTCGAGCAGGGGGGCGAGGCACTGCGGTCGCTGCGTGCCAACCGTGAGGAGATGCGCAAACGGGCGGCTGCTGATAAGCGCACCGTAAACCCTCAGGAGATTCTGGCCCTATCCGTCGACGCCTGCTGGTCAAAGTTGCAGCCATTCGGGCCATTTGGGCTGGTCTGGGCGGATCCGCCCTATCAGGACATTCCTCATTGGGCCGGTATCCTGGCGCGGGAGGCCCCCGGTATCCTGAATGACGGAGGTATCCTGGCGGTGGAGACCAACGAGGCGGGGACGGCCTCTCTGCGGGACGCCATGGGACACGGCGGGGGATTTCAACTGATCAAAGATCGTCGTTACGGGTATGCCCAGGTTTTGGTATGGCAATTCACGCGGGTTCCCGCATCCCCCCGGTAGGGGTGATGACGGATCAACAGGCATCAAGGGGGACAGATTATGACGAAAACAGCCCACCGCGAAATCGGATTGTTTCCCGGCAGCTTTGATCCATTTACCAAAGGCCACGAGGATATCGTGGGCCAGTCTCTGGGCATCTTTAAAAAGGTCATCATTGCCATTGGGGTCAATCCCGGAAAATCCACGCTGTTCTCGGTGGAGGAGAGGATCGCCATGATCCGCGAGGTTTTCGCCAAAGAGGCAGCGGTGGAGGTGGTGTCGTTTGCCGGCCTGGTGGTGAACTATGCCCACGAGAGGGGAGCCCATGCCCTGATCCGGGGGCTGCGCACCGAAGCGGATTTTTCCTATGAAATGCCGATGGCCATGACCAACCGGCGCCTGGCACCCGATCTGCAGACGGTGTTTCTCCCCACCAGCATGGAATTTGCCTATGTCTCCTCCAGCCTGGTGCGGGAGGTGGGATTAAATGGCGGCGATATTTCGGGATTTGTCCCCGCCGCCGTCAAACGGTGGGTGGATCGCAAATTCAACAGTTTGCCGTGAGTGCGCTGACGCAAGTGCTTAAGAAGCCTTTTTATTTTTGCTCTTCAACAGGAACTGCACTTCCTTGAGCGGCAAGGACCGGATCAGTTTCAAGGTCTTGGGATCGATGCGCTCGCTCTGATAAATCAGGTACACCCCGTGTTCACCGGGCTTTATGGGCAGGCTGCCCTGCCACCATTTTTGATCGGTGGTCCATTGTCCGGGGGATTTTCCGGTAGCCGCCAGGTTTTCGCTCATCACCTGTCCGGAAGTTTCGCTGGTTTTGAGTTTTAACGGTTTGCCGGATTTGATGGCGGATTTCAGGCGCTCGTCCAGCGATTGTATTTTGTCTTTAAGACCCTTGCCAGCCAGTGGTTTGGCTTCCGTCAGGTGACGGCTGGCCTCGTCCTGTTTGCCGCTCTTGATGAGAGCAAGCGCAAGGTTGTAGAGCAGGATGGAGCGGGCCAACCCCCGATTTTGGGGAATCGCTTTGAGGATCATCTGATATTTTTCGATCGCCTTGTCCAATTGATTGACTTTGGTCAGGGCGACGGCCTGGTTATTGGTATAGGCAATAACCTCGTCGATATTATTCAGTTGTCCCATCATGGCTTTGGCCCGCTCCGCCTGACCCAGGGTCAGGGAAACGTTGGCTTCCGCCACTGCAATGGTGCTGTTGTCCTGATCCAGTTTGCGGGCCGCATCAATTTTCTGCGTCGC
>JAKQGS010000308.1 GCA_029556045.1 Pseudomonadota bacterium
TGGAACTGGAATCCGCCTATCATTTTATAGCCTCGTTGGGGGCTTTCTACATCAATGCTCTTCAGGATGGACATCTTCCCCCCGGAGCGGATCGCTATGGTTCCCTCACCGACAGCATCATGAACGATATCGGTAAGGTGCATGAATTGTGGCATTTGTTTTTGGATCAGGTGCGGGCGGGCTTTAAGCCCCCCCGCCTGCGCCATTGGCTGGAGTGGGAGGCCCGGTTGATGCCGCGGCTTAATCGATTGCAGGGGCGCCTTAACGTCTGGACCCCCATGAACCGTTGGCTTTTTGTCCTGCAGGCAGCAGAGACCGTATGGCAATCCTTGCTGGGAGAACTGAAGCGGGAAGGACTGGACCGCGATCAGATCGTGCCCGGTCTTTTGCAGGAATCCAAAAAACGCAGCGAATCCCTGCGGACACTCTCTCGCGAATGGCGACAATACCAGGTTGGGCTAACAGAAAACTATGCATCTCCCGCGGCGATCTGAGGAAAGGGTACCCATGGAAACTTCGCAGTCGCACTTTCGCATCAACCAGGCCCGTCGCCTGTTTTGTGTTGGCCCCGGCGATTTTCCGTCTCGCATTGCCAAAAGCCTGGCTTCTCTGGATTTTTTGGTGCCAACTCCCATGGAAAAATTCGATCCGCAATTGCCCCAGCCCTATGTGGTGATCGTCGAGGTGGATTTTGGGGATACCCGGCGCATGCAGGCGGCGGTCTATGATTTGGAGCGCCGTTGGACTCCGCTGGCCTATAAGATCCTCTACGCCAAGGGAGATCAGCCCTTGCATCACCCGTTCCTGTTATTTGGGGTGGAGGCTGGGGCGCAATATACCGGACATGGTCCCGATCGGGATCAGCAGATTAAAGAACGCATCAAAAAGTGGGCCATCGATAGCCAGGAGAATGTAACCTACACCGCAATTCTCGAAGAAATCGAACGATGTTATCAGCTCCATGATCGCGAAGGTTTAATGAAAGTGGGGCAACGACTCGGGGAGATGGGGCGTCAAAACGAGGAGGTTCTGCGTCTGCAGGTCATTTGCAATCAGCGTTTGAACCGTCCCAATCGGGTGGAGTTCTTTCTTAAGGAGATCCTTCGGCAGAATCCCCAGTCCCTGTGGGCCGCTAACCAGTTGGGGCGTTATTACATTGAAAATCAACAGATCGCCCAAGGCATCGAGGTTCTCGAAAAGCTCAGCCACTTCCATAATCTGAGCGGGGAACGATTATTGACGCTCGGCAACGCCTACCTCAACGCCGGTGTCCCGGAAAAGGCGCGGGAAACCCTCGAAAAGGGGGACGCGCTGAATCAGGGACGCGATCATCGCTTTAAGGAGGGCCTGCAAAAGGCAGACTTGCTCCTGGTGGTCCGGGATGAAGCTGGATCTGTGCTGTTTGATGGCAAACCCTTGAGTCGCGAGGTCCTGTCGTTTCTCAATATGCGGGCGATCATGGCCGTGAAAAACGGCCAATTCGACGAAGGACATCGTTTTTACCAATACGCCCTGCAGGGAGCCGGCGTTGATAAGGTGCTGGAAGCCAAACTCTGCTTTAATCAGGGACTGGCCTATGTGCGCAGCGGTGATATCCCCAAAGCGCAGGCATCATTTCAACGGAGCGTGACAGTCGGTGGCGAAGCCTTTCCCCGCGCCAGTAAGCCTCTGGCGATCACCACCAAGCTTGCACGAAAGAATGAGACCACTGACGTGACACCCAATGTTGGCGAGGAAATCGAGGATTTGCTGGCGGATGATTTCCAGTGGGAGCGGGTTTCTTAAACCTGTCCTTTGAGAACCAAGGGAATCCCCGCGGTGACCAGCACGACGCTGGCGCAGGCTTCCGCCAGCCGGCGGTTCAGGCGGCTGGTGGCCTGTCGAAACAGTCGTGGCAGAGGCTGGGGAGGGGTGATGCCAGCCCCCACCTCGCTGGTGACTAACACGATTCGGGTATCGGGTTTGCCGCTGATAAACTGGCAGAGGGTTTCACCCTCCCGGTTGGCGATCAACTCCAACTGATCCAGGGAATAGTGACTGCTCCCCTCCAGAATGACGCCTGCCAACCACTGATTGATGGAATCCACAAGGATCTGCGGTGTGCGCTGCGTCACCAGGTCAACCAGCAAATGATTGAGATCATCGAATCCCTCCATATGGACCCATTGACGGGGACGAAGCCCCTTTAATTCGCTGATGCGGGCCTGGAAAGCCGGTTCATGGGGAGCTGCTGTGCCAATGACGGCGGCCTGCATGGTGGGACTGAGGGCCTGAATGGCCAGTTCCGATTTGCCGGTATGGGCGCTGCCGATGATCAGGAGGGGGCTGGCCAGCCCCCGCAAATTCAGGACATTGTTATGTGGATCAGTCATCGGAAAAATCCCTGTTGGCGAGGTCTCCGGGGGTTGATAATCTGGTCAGGGCGAATGTGGGAGCCGTCACATTCCTGTGTTTTGCGATCGTCGGACTTCGTCCACCGGTTTCATGAGTGGCTTCAGGTTACACCATAAATGATTGTTTCTAAGGATACTGGAAAAATGGGATTTCTCAAAGAGATGCAGGAACGGGGTATGGCGGTGCAGATCACCCATGAGGATGAGTTACGCCAGCATTTGCAGGAAATGCCCCGCACGTTTTATGTGGGATTTGATCCCACGGCAGATGGCCTTCATATCGGTCATCTGGTGCCAGTGATGGCAATGCGCATGGCACAAAAGCATGGGCACCGGGTGATTGTGCTGATTGGCGGCGGTACAGCCATGGTGGGGGATCCCACCGGTAAGACCGAGATGCGGCAGATGGCCACGGTGGATACCATCGATGAGAGAGCCTATCGGGTAGCTGCGGAGCTGGGCACCATCCTTGATTTGAAGGATCCGACCCGCGGCATCGCATTGAACAATGGCGAATGGCTCCGTCAGTTGCAGTATCTGCCGTTTTTGCGGGATATCGGCTCTCATTTCAGCGTCAACCGCATGCTGACGGCGGAATGCTTCAAACAGCGTCTGGAAAAGGGTCTGTCGTTTCTAGAGTTCAATTACATGCTGCTGCAAAGTTATGACTTCTACCACCTCTACAAGCATCATGATTGCTCCATCCAGATGGGCGGGGATGACCAGTGGAGCAATATGCTGGGCGGCATGGAACTAGTACGGCGCAAGGAGCGTGGGCAGGCGTTTTGCCTGACGGTGCCGCTGCTGGTGAATACGCAGGGGAAAAAAATGGGCAAGACCGAATCAGGAGCCATTTGGCTTGATCCGCAGAAAACTCCATCGTTTGAGTTGTTTCAATATTTCCGCAATGTGGAAGACGAGCTGGTGGAAAAACTGCTCTGCATCTTTACGGATCTGCCCATGCCGGAAGTGAAACGGCTGGGGGCATTGCAGGGGAAGGACATCAACGATGCAAAAATTACTCTGGCGTATGAAGTCACCAAGTTGCTGCGCGGTCTGAAGGATGCCGATGAGTCGCTGGCGGCCGCCAAGGCGCTTTTTGGGGGGGGCGGCACCCAAACCGCCAATATTCCCGAGGCGTTGATTGCCGCCGGTGTCTTTGGTGAGGCGATGAACGTCGTGGATGCCCTGGTGGCGGCGCAGATTTTTCCCACCAAGAGTGAGGTGCGGC
>JAKQGS010000310.1 GCA_029556045.1 Pseudomonadota bacterium
GCAGGCTTCCCCCGCCTGGCTCAAAGCCACCGGCCGGTTTGGCATCATAAACACCATGGATCAGCCCCATGTATTCGCTCATGACATTGCGGTGGAAATAAGGAGGACGGAAGGTATTCTCTGCCACCATCCAGCGGGGAGGAAAAATGACGAAATCCACATTGGCCACGCCAGCTCTGGTTGTGGGAGAGGTCAATACCGTGAAAATCGACGGATCAGGATGATCGAAGCTCACCGTGTTCATGGTGTTAAAACGCTTGAGATCATATTTGTAGGGAGCGTAATTGCCATGCCACGCCACCACATCCAGTGGAGAATGGTGCATAGGGGCCTGCCAGAGTTCTCCCAGAAACTTGGTGACCAGGGTGAAGTCGCCCTTCATATCTTCATAGGCTGCTTGCGGGGCCAAAAAGTCGCGGGGATTGGCCAGCCCATTGGCTCCGATCGGTCCAAGATTCGGCAGTTCAAAGTGCGCCCCATAGTTTTCGCAGATATAACCGCGAGCCTTTTGGTTATCCTTCAGACGCACCTGAAATTTAATGCCGCGGGGAATCACCACAATTTCCGTCGGACAGACCTCAAGAAAGCCCATTTCGGTAAAAATTTCCAGAGTCCCTTCCTGCGGTACGATCAGCATGTCGCCATCGCTGTTATAGAAATACTTAGTCTTCATGGAACGATTGGCGCAGTATATGTGAACGCCGTTGCCCTCACGCCCCTGCACGTCGCCATTGCCGGCAATGGTCACGATACCTTCGATAAAGTCCTTCGATTCCGTTGGCCACGCCAGTGGATCCCAGCGCATCTGCGTTGGCGGCGCCGTCACCTCCGTAAGTGGAGCTGTGCGCCATAATCCCTTATCGACCTTTTCAAAACGTCCAGCCACCACCGACGGCATGATGCGATACAACCAGCTGCGATAATTATCCTTGCGATTTTCCGTAAAGGCGGACCCACTCAACTGCTCAGCCACCAAACCATAAGGCATCTTTTGTGGTGAATTCTGTCCCTGCGGTAAAGCCTCTGGTAAAACTTCGGTGGCAAAATGATTTAAAAAACCGCTCTGATACCCTCGGTCGCGTACCATCATATGTGACAACTCCCTGGATTTTTTGTTTCCAAATTTTTACCAAAAAATACAATCCCTTCCAAGAGTTACCCCTAAGCCATGGAAATCCCCCGCAATTATTTCTAATCCACCTCAGGGATATGCCGATAATTTAGGCAATGGCATTCCGCCAGAACCATTGCGGAAAGGGACGAGATTCATGAAATCGGTCATTCAGATTACACTCTTCATAGCGGTCATAACGAATGTCGGCTGCGTCCCGCAAAAAAATCGCCCCGCACAAAAAAACAGCGGCAGCCCCAGCACTGAAATATTTGCAACGCCACCGGAGCAAGCCGTCACCGGCTCGCGACTTCCCGCGATCGACGAAGTCCCTGAGTCTCAGCCGGTTTCCACCGACACCGCCCAGCCTTCTGACCAGCCACCGGAATCCACAGCGTTAAACCCAGCACCATCTGATGAAGGAGAGGATCTGGAAGCTTCGCTTTCGCCCTCCGAGGTTCCCACCGAGGTTGCGACAACGACCCCAGCGCCGTCAACACCGAATCCAGGCAGCCAAGAAGATGTCAGCCCACGACAAATGGCCCGGGCCATGGCTTTGTTCCATGAGGCCGCCAGAACCGAAGATGCTAGGGACGTTCGCAAGGCCCTCGAAAAATATCTCACCGCCTGCCAGATCGGCTACGGCTATGCCTGCCATCGCTACGGTTGGCATATGGAAAAACGCGGCAATCTGCGCAATGCCAACAATTTCTACCGGGTGGCCTGCCGCCGGGGGGTCATGAAGAGCTGTAACAACTTGGGGTTTGTCGCTGAACAAAACCGCCGCTTCAAGGAAGCCGGTGAATACTATGACCGCGGATGCCGCGGCAATCACGGGATTTCATGCAAGAACCTGGAGCGCATCAAAAAGATTCGCCCCAATCTGGCTCACTGAAGTGACGAAACCACGGGACAGTCGGGCACAACCACCTCTCTGCCAAAAAAATCAGATGTTTAATGCTCAGAACGCCAATCCAACTAAGAAATCAAGTCCACCGCTGCTTTGCCCTGATGCCTCCGAATTAAACGTCTTTTTTGTGTAGTCATTGAGTTCGCTTTTCGTACCTTCTTCAAGGGAATCCTGTTCTTCAACACGGATCCGGTTGGAATTCGCATGTTGGCTACGCACACCAAATCGCAAATAGAATCCGCCGTCCCATTGCGCCTTATAACCACCCACAGCTGTCGCACCAAAACTCGTCGCATCCAATCCCACCATTCTCTGACTGGTCCTATGCTCCAGTTGAACGGCGCTTTAAGAATAGCTAGCCCCAATGCCTCCATACCAGCCAGACAGAGGCCGGGAATAAAGCATCACCTTTTCAAACCATTGTGATAAGTTCGGGATACTGTCGATTTCAGAATGAAATGCAGCAGAGTGCCTACCCCGATGATATCGGAGATCGACCAGGGGAGTTAAGTGAGTGGGTTCAATCCATGTTCACAGACCGTGAGCAAAGGGGCGTAGTCACCCTAGATTCTGGAGGATTCTAGGGTTGACGCCGCAATGTCAGCATAAACGGTTGGGGTTCCACAAATTTCAACAATTCGGATGATGAGATACTGCTGTTATCGATGATGGTCGTATAGTTTTCTATTTCAAGGAAGTCTTCCGATGAGCGACTGCCATCAAGTTGTGGTATGCGATAGACTGGTACTCCCCGTGCCTGCAAGTGAGCGACATTGAAAGAGATGGAACTCACATGAATCGTTTGTCCCAATGAATCACTCTGCCATTCAAACGGCTGGTAAATATCGTCCAGTTGATAGTGACCAAATACTGATCCATTAATTTGACATAGATGCATTAGGTCCGATGTAGAATTTTCCTCAAAAAGTCCACTCACGCGCAGGCTTTCCTTCTTGTTTCCCTCCCGAAATTCCCTAAGTAAAGGAATTTTATCGACGGTCAAGCGTACAAGGCCATCCCCCTCACTTTTGACCGACACCTTGACCGGCTGAGTCGGTGCTACACCCGTGTCGGACCCAAAGGACATTTGTCCGTAAAAAAGATAATCCCCCTCCACTTCCGGTGAAATGGAATAAGAAGGCAGGTTTGAGCACAATGGCTTACGAAGGTAAACGCCGTTGCAGCCCATCACCAGGAGCGAACCAAGAAACATTCCCAAAATCTGGCGGATCATCATGGCTGCTTTACCTCCCCGTTGAAGATCTCAATCAAGTGAATTTTGGAGGGGCAATCTCCCCCACCCTGGCTATCGCAGGGGCGTTCAAAATAGTTAAAATTGCTTGCAATCGCCCCCCAGGAAACCAATCCGCTGCTCATTCCATTCATATCAGTAACTTGTGCCGACACAACCGTATTCCAGCCTTTCCGCAGATATGGCTTCAAGTCAATCTCTCCCACACCATTGTTGTCCAATTGATCCGGGAACAAATGGAGAACCTGCAGATCTATCATTGAATCAATAATACCGGACTTACCCAGGCGTATGTTCACAATGACGGGAGGGCGCGGGGCGTCAACGGTCACTCGCAAGCGCGTCGTGCCGGCAACCAACTGAAGATCTCGAATAGTAGGGCGAACGTTTGCTCCTTCCGGTGATTCCAGAACCAGACCAACAGCATGTTGCAAGTTTTCCGCAATAAGAATGGACTTCAGGGTGCTGGTAATATTGCGGTCACCATCTTTCTCCGCATAATACGAAGAGCGCGCTTCGTAGGCATTGGACAAGGTGATGGATTTTGGCCACAGGGCCTTTTCGCCAAACGTAGGGGGAATTTGATAACAAACCTTTGCCTCGTAATTATGTGTCCCTCGGTTGACTCGCCATGCAGACGCCCCAGTCAGGTACCAGGACGAGCGAGGAGCATTGATCTCAAGTTCTTCAATGGATGAAATCGAAAAAGCACCCGCAGGATCAAAAATCCCCATATGCAAACACGCGTTTTCCCCAACCCGGTATTGCGTTTGATCTGACTTAAGAAAAACAAGACGAGGATTCCCGAAACCATGATTCACATATCTCAAAACATATTCCACATCCTGCGAGGATTGAAACATTCGATACCGAGCTCGCACCAGATATCCAGCTCGCATCATGAAATAACGAACCCCATAAGAATCGTTGGCAACCAGAGGCTGGCTGCTCGCACAAGACATATCCGGAAAGGTCGTCAAATCATCCGCAGCAATGCCGATGGCACCCAAGACATTACCAGGAGTCTGTTGCCAGGGATAACAGGGATAGTTCCGTTGCAAGAAACGCTGCAACTCCGTGAGATCCGCAACCTGTTCGATGGGGAGAAACTCAAAAAAAACAAAAGACTCCTGCGAATGGTAATTGCCGCTCTCCGACAAATACCAATAGCGGTTACCACGCATGGAGGTTGGAACCGGTTGGCACAGTGTATTGTTGGGATCGTTTTGAAGGCGACCATCCACGCAGGCCCGCCAATGGTTGGGGTATACAGCGGAGAAGTCGTAGGTAGGATCAATCAGGTGATTGCCAACTCCGGTGCCCTTAATGGTTGGAGCCGCTGATGCTTTGAAGGACAGCATAGTTAGAACCAGAGCGATCATCCGAAAAACCATGACCTCATGCTCCTGTGGAGTTTTTGTGAAAACTGAAAAATCTATGCAATAATGAAATAGTCAAGCATTCATACGACGCGTCGTCTTTTCAATGCTCACGGCTTGTGAGCGCGAAACAATCCCCACCTCTTATGTCATCGTGATTTGACACGATAGAATAATCCTACCACGGAAAACATGTTTTTCAACGCGGAACAAATTTGTCGAACCCGAACACGGAAACGCATCCGATCTGAACCTAAGGGGAATCCATAGCTATGAGTCGTTGCAAAACAATACGCATACTCCTGTGTGCAAGTCTTCTGGGATGCGGGGTCGAATCTCAGCCGACATCACAGGTCCAACAAGTATCGCAATTATTACCCATTATTGGTGCGACATCTCCCAGGCAACTTATCGAAGACCCTTGGGCTCACCGCCGTTGGTTGGAGAAAATCATGACGCGGGCCGGCTATGGGGACCAATTGGGTGGAGCCACATTTGAACGGTTGGCGCAATTACCCCCAGAAGAAGCGGTGGATGACCTTATCAACGGAGCAAAATTTCAAGATACGGTTCTTGATTTTGGAATGTATTTTTCAGGCGTAAAAAGTGGACCAATTCGCAACAGTTCTGGAGATCTTAGCTTCCGCATCTACAGCTTTCCCAGCGCAATTTCAGCAGCGAAAGCGGTTGCCTCGGATGGGGACTTTTTGGCCCTCTTTAATTTCGATCAACCGATGTATAGTTCGCCGCTTGGGACAATAGCAGCAGTCAGAGATCGACAATCCGGTGAATATATCGGCTATGACTGGCCTCAGGATCAAAAGCGCCAATATATCTTTGAGTCTGCGCGATTGGTGTTACAATCGGCCTATGACGAATTCCGCCAAGAGCCTGATACAACTACGGCTCTGGCTCGCGGTTGTGAAAACGGCACGGAATTTATTTCAGAGCTCTTCAATCTTAGCAGCACCGTTACAAGTCAATTTTCAGAGAAATTCAGCTTTCCACTTGAACTCGCCTGCGGACTCGGCACGATAACTCACTCGGAAATGGACAACTTCTTTTTTCGAATGACCATGATCTTGCCGCAATTCTTTCTTCATCTGCAGACACTAACCCCAGAGGTATATCAGGCGGCGACGCCCGCAGAAATCCGCTCACTACAGGGTTTTCCGGAGATGGCGGTGCAAGACATCATTCCGCTTACATCGTGGGCAACCCTCTCCAATTCTTCCACCAACTTTAATCGCAAACGGGCAAGTTATATCCTCAAACGCTATTTCTGCGACGATCTGACGCCCGTTGCGGTCGAGATGCCCGACTCCGATCATAGCCAGGGCCGGCATGGCAGTGATCCTTCCTGTCAGGCATGCCATTATAAACTTGATCCCATGGCCGGTTTTTTCCGTAACATTGGGGCTTTTGGAGGAAACTTTAGCGGTCATGACCGCATCGTTTTCGACGATGGAGCGGTTAAAGACCGTCTGGAATATGAGAATGCCTGGCGCGATGACCAGCAGAACCTCAAGGTCGGCTACATCCGATCCCTTCGTCATCCGGATCAAAATACCTGGGGCAATGACCTGCGTGACCTGTTTCAAATCATTAAAACCGCTCCGGAGGCACGTCAATGCCTGGTCAAAAAGACCTTTGCTTATTTTGCCGGTGAGGACCAGATGGCAGATGGGGGGTACTTGGACTATCTGACCCAGACCTTTAATAACGACGCCGCGGTGAACAGCGCCCGCGCCTATAAAAAATTGGTCAAAAATATTCTGTTAAGTCAGACGATGCAGCAGCCGGATCCTGATTCAACCCAGTGTTACGACCATGATCCACGCCAGTCATCTCCCAGCAACCTGCCTTGCGAGGTAGCCTTTGTCATTCGTAAAAACTGCGAAACCTGCCACAATAGTGGCAACAATCGTGGCGGACTATCTTTAGATCGCTGGTTGACCACGGCACCGGGACAGGAGGGGTTTGTCCACGTTAAAAATGACCAACAGATTGCCACCCGTGATTCTCTGGCTCTTATTCTGGAGCGCATCGAGACTCCCGACCGTAACCGGCGCATGCCTTTAGCCCAGGAGATGAAGGCCAGCGAACGAGAGACTCTCTACCTGTGGTTACAGGAAATGCTGCGCCAATAATTCATAAGAGACGAGATCCAACGTGCAACAAAATCCAAGAAGGAGATCGGTTCCATGATATCTAAATTAGTCCGGTTGGTCATTTTAACATTGTCGCTTATAGCCTGTGGGCGACAGGATGCACCAGATTCTGCGGCAAGCGAAGTCCGCGAAGATTCGGCATCCCTTTTGGAAGATTCAAAACCCACCCGCTACCGCGGTGTTGATGAAATTGCCGCTGCACTCCAGACGAGGACAATCGACTCAAATATTTTGTGGTATCTGGGAGTCTACCTAGGCAGCTACAACCGCAGTAATGACAATCTCGCCAGCCTGCTCGGCTACTTTCAGGGGGATGGCCTGGAGGCTGGATTCTATAATGGATTGCCCAACGCTTTGAATTATCGCCTTTACGCCGCGTTGTTTAGCGGACTATCCAAGGATCTGGTGGTTTCGACATGCTCAGCAGAAAAACCGCGATGGATGCGTGCCCATCAAGAACTCAAATCGGTGCTGCTCCCACTCTGTGACGGGCAACATGCATCACGCACTCGCGAGCATATGATGGCCCTCTGGCTGAACATCATGGGCTATCGAGCTCCCATGGAAGAGTTTGATGCTTGGATGAACCTATTTGCCAGCGAACCTCTCGCATCAACGCCGGCCCAGGAGCTCTTACCCCTGCTTTTGGAAAGCATTTTTATGAATCCTTACTACCTGTTTGCTCTCTGAAAGGAGTCGCCACATGTCCCATATCAAACGACGGACTTTCATCAAATCAGCCTTTGGCGCCTTCGGCGGACTGGCTGCATTACGGCCATCCTTTGGTCAGACCAACGGTGAACAACGAGATCCCCACTTCTTTCTGATGATCCACCTAGAAGGTGGAGCCGACTCATCCTATCTGTTTGATGCCAGGCCCCTCGCCATGACGCAGGCTGGTTTAATGCAAAACTACCGCGGTACGGAAGCCAAACCATGGTTGGGAACCAATGGTGGACAGTGCCTGACCAGCAGTCTGACGGATCCACTCCTCCCTTTTAAAGATGATCTGGCTATCCTTAATGGCGTATTGATGGCTGCCACCTTTGACGGCCATGAGCAAAACATGAATTATCTCCATACTGGCAGCGCGTTTGGCGGACCATCCTTTCTGCCGAACTTGAATATCGGACTATCGCAAGCACCGCTGGACGTCTTTGGAGAATTGCCGGACTTTGTCAATATCTCCAATCGCAATGCGGTCCTTGCCCTGGGATTGGCAGAATGCCGACAGCTGCCGAACATGCTCCCAGCCATTACGTCCACATCCGCACGGGGACGGATTTACCAGCATCTGCAGCAGCGCTACCAGCATGCTGCCTCCAGCCCAGGACGATTTGGTGCGGCTAATCAGATACTACTCAAGGCTTTTGCCGACGGCGACGACTTGACGAACCGCATCCGGCTTCTCGATTTCAGCGGCATAGATGACAGTTCCGAGCCGTCCATGGAATCCAATCTTAAAATGGCATTTTCCTTCTTTAAAGCCGGTCTGACCAACTGCTTTTCCTTAGTGCTTGACGATGACAACTTTGACACCCATGATGTAGGAAGCGCTCAAAATCAACCTCAAATTTTTGCCAATTTGGTTGCAGATCTCGCCACTGCAATAACAACCTTAAAAAACACGGAATTCGGCCCAGGTAAAAGCTTTTTTGATGTTACCACCATTATGATCTCCTCAGAATTCAGCCGTACCATGCGACAAATCGATCGCCCCATCGATCAAACAGGAACCGATCACAATGCGCTTGGCAATTCGATGCTGCTGGCTGGCAAGGGCATCCAGGGGGGGGTGGTTCTTGGGGCCTCGGATTTTGCGACTCCCGATGAAGTTCTATCAGGGGCGCATCTATCCTTGGATCCTGAACGCCTTAAAGTGATGGGTCGCCAATTCGACTTTGTGACACAACGCCCCATGGCGGTTCAGCCTGAATCTTTTGACATCACCCACTATCTAACGTCTGCCTCCGTGATCAATACAATTTTTTCATTGTATAGTCGCACCACAGGGGTTGATATCCTGACCCCTCACCGCTTTACTTTGGACCGCCGAGGAACCGTAGCCCCCGTCCTTTCGGGATTGTTAAAGGCGTGACAAGGGGGTTTGGTCCCGGTCCATGAAGCATTTGTGGTATCATCGTTGAGAACCTGAATGGCCGGCAGGGAGTCTTGATTGGAAGTCGCACCGGAAATTCTTGAATATCTCGACTATCGGGCGTTCCTGCGGGACCACCTGAAGCACATGCACGCGTGCAATGCCAAATATAGCCAGCGCTGGGTGGCCCGCCAAGCCGGCATAAAGTCCCCCCATCTCATTTCCATGATTATCTCTGGCAGCCGCTCCCTCAATTTGGCCAATGTCCGCCCCCTGGCCCAAGCCATGAAACTGGGCGAACGGGAAACCAGCTATCTGGAAATTTTGGTGGAACTGGAAGAAGCGACCGATCGGCATAGACAGCAGGAGCTGACAAATCGCATCCAGGTGGAATTTAGAAACGGCATGTTTCGCGACATTCCGACTTCCGGTCTGGAGATACTTAAGCATTGGTACCTGCCTGTTTTGCGGGAACTGGTCACACTGGAGGATTTTCAGTCGGATCCAAAATGGATTGCAGAAAAGATCGGCATAACACCGCAGGAAGCAGAAACCGGTCTTTCATTATTGGTGGAAAAGGGATTTCTCCAGGTTGAACAAGGTTCCTATCGTCGCAGTGACCCCAGCATCCATACACCTGAAAAAGGTTATCCGATCACTATCGCCAACTTTCATCTGCAGATGCTGGAACGCTCCTTTCACGGCCATGCGCAAACGCGGGAGAATCGCTATTTCGAAGCGTTGACCATGGGAATTGCGCGCGAAGATCTGCCCATGTTCATCGAAATCACCAAACGCTACTTTCGCGAGATTGACATGTTGGCAGAATCACGTGACAAAAAAGACGCCGTTTATCAGGTCAATCTCCAACTTTTTGAACACAAACCGTGACTGCTTCAAACTTCCCATGTCAGGTTTACGATTCAAACAATTAGGCAGCGGATGAGAAGCGCATCTCATTAAGCTCCCGCACTATCACTTCGTCAGCGTCGCTGACTTCAATTGTGTCATCACCCAACAATTTCCTGGTAGAACCTGGTCGAGCAAGCTCCATTGCTAACCTTTCCATTGCGAGCATCGCCTGAGATTTGGAGATCTGTTGGTCAGATCGCAATATTTTCGATACTTTTGATTTTTGACAGCCCACAAGCTGCCCAAACTCAATTTGGTTAACTCCCAGAAAAACGATGATCGCTCGGACTTCCCTTGCAGTGAAGGTAAAATCTGAATCTTTGATAGCCCTTCTGTAATTTACTCTCAAAAAATTCAAAACCGCCAAACGGCTTAAGCGACCAATTTCTGATGCAGAAATCGATCGACGCCCTTTTTCGGAAATTCCTATTTCCACTTCATCAACTAAGATTGATCCGAGAGGATGCCTATATTCGAAATTTGCTTCTTTGACTCGTTTAATCATGACCTTTCTCCTGCTGATATAACCAGAATCAGTTGGCCACTATCTTCTTCTTCAAACTCCACAACCAACCTGACATAATTCTCGAATATATCTTTTGTTCTCCAGTAGAACCTTTTTCCTGCATATTTTGGATCTGTGGTGTCGTGAAAAGTACCCGGCGCTTTAACGAGAGCAATCACTTCATCGACGGTGTATCCACGCTCAGGGTAATCATCTATGACATGATCTTCACTCACATCAATTCGGTTTTCACCACGTAGTTTAAAGAACAAACGCTTCGCGTCAATTAAGCGCACCCCTACCCCCTTTTATGCTATACTTATCGATGTGTCCACAGGAAACCTTAAGAATTCCGCATAGCATGCTGTAATAACTCAACAATATGGAGCAACAGAAGTGACATCGACTCCAGCCTTTAAGATGACAGATTATGACGTAAAGCGTGTCATTCGCTGATATGCGCGACACCGCCATATTTGAGATTCCCGATGAGAGTTTTAGGTCCTATCACCTTTTCCCAAATGCTCTGTAAGCCAGGTTTGGCGATCACAATCCGTGATCGCATTGTCCTTCACCCTACTTTACTCAATCAATGAGCGACCGATAGAATTAAAGTGTCGGAAATAAAGTTACAGCGTGAGGTCGCGACCCTTTTCTGTAGCCATATGTCTCATGAATTTAACAATTAATATTTAGGAGTTTCAAAATGAAGACGTCATTTTTTAGCCGCATAAAACACTTAGTGGTAACCAGCACCTTGGCCATGACAGCGGTAGGTTGCAATAATTACACAACCGCCCCCCTTTGTGACGGCACCAACGAAGCAATGCCAAACATCGAGGGAAATTATTCCGTAAATCAGCAGGATGGCGAAACCTTTGCGATCACACGAGCAGAGTTATCCATTGCAAGAGAACAGGATGGTCTTTATTGGGTTTTCCAAGATGGCGGCAAGAGCAAAATGGAAATTTGCCTAATCGATGATAATCTGATTTCCCAGGGCTATGATGCAGACAAACAAATATACAGCTACAACCACGTCCTGATTGCGGATCAGGCTCTGGTCCTTACTCCTGTCATGTTTGATACTGCCTCCCTGCAAACTGCTGCGATCCCCTATGCAATCAAAATGATTTCGATGAGTGAGGCACTGTCCTGGATAGGTCACAAATTCAACCTGAATTCGCTCCGTCCTCGTTTCACCGATGATCAAGAAGATTCCGAGCAACCAGCACTGATCGTCGACAACCGGGGTGTTAGCGGATCTCTGGTTCTCAAATCCTCGTCTTTTGGTACCGGAGGAGTAGTTTATCAACGTCGATGAATTTTAGACTTCATCAAACGGCCCCCCTTATTTCGCCAACTTGATGGCGAAATAAGGGGGGGAAAATCCCCAGGGAAAGTACCGTGCAAGATAAGCCAAGACAAAACGACATATAGGAGAAGTTCGATCAAAACTTAAATTCGCCACCGGCTCCTTCCATCAATTTTCCATTCCTTTTTTGGGTAGCCAGAGTATAACGAAAATCGTAAATGCGGTTTTCATATTTCAAATCAGAGGCTAATCTGCTAAAAAGATTAAAAGAAAATGATGTTACAAGGGATCTGGAGGCCTTCCCGGCTGTCGCCTTAGTCGGGGCGAGACAAGTCGGTAAAACAACACTCGCAAGGCGACTGTTAGAAAAATACCCCGGTTCTGTCCTATTACATTGATATCCTTGAATCGACGTTTATGGTACGCAGACTTTTCCCTTTTACGGTTAATACTAAAAAGCGTCTGGTAAAAGCCCCAAAGATATACGTTCGCGATAGTGGGATTCTTGCATCGTTATTGGACCTCAATTCCTATGACCATCTATATTCCCATCCTACCTTTGGGGCATGTTGGGAAGGGTATGCAATTGAGAATATTCTTTCGGTTCTTGAACCCAAGTCCTCGTTTGGCTTTTTCAGAACCCATGCCGGCGAAGAAATCGATCTGGTACTGGAAGTCAAGGGACGTCGGATTGGATTTGAATTTAGAACTTCGTCATCACCCACATTAAGCCAGAAAAGTTGGGCTGCTTGCGAAATTTTAAATCTCGATGCTTTTTATGTGGTGACCCCTGATGCCGATCATTACCAGATCGGTCCAGATAATGCGTGGGTTACAAACCTAGCCTTCTTTTTGAAGAACCTACGTGCTTTGCCTGGTTGGGAGTTGAAACGCTGAGAAACATCGAAAATGCACCCAATCATTTCCCCAGTCGCTTTGGTGGGCATCTGGCAATGAAATCAGCTGCAACCAACATAAATATAGGCGTAAAATCAGTATGTTATACATTATGGCTTCCATGATGGTCACATAAGACTATTTCGACTAAACTTTTCCTGGTATGGTCCGATATGTATTGGAGGGAAGGTTTTCCTAAAGTGAGGTGCCCTATGATCGCCAGTCTTTCAGATGTAAAGGCTAAGCTATCGGAATATATAAGAATCTCTAAGTCCAAGGGTGAATCTATCGTCATAACGGTGGATTCTGTCCCAACGGCCGAACTTAAAGCTATTAACAATAATCCTGAGCGGCAGTTGACCGATGCAGAAGTCATTATGGTTCAAGCCTTCATCGATGGGGTTCGATCCAGACTGTCAAAGCAGGAAGCATTCTCTGCCGTCGAACTTGTGAAGGATGACCGACGTTGAAATTCATTCTTGATGCCTCGGTTTACATTTCATTCTACTCACCCTCCGAAGTTCACCATAACAAGGCCAAACAGTTATGGTCTATTTGTCCCGACCGGGATGTCTTTCATGTACCGCAAATATTTCCCTTAGAAATCCTATCTGGATTTGCTCGACGTCGGATGGATGCCATAAGCTTATCGGAGCAGGAGTCATTTATTGCGACTGGCCCAAAGTTCGTGATCCATCCATTAAGTCAACAAATTATCTCAACGGCGTCGGCTATCATCAAATCATCAAGGCTACGTTCTGCGGATGCAATTTATCTTGCATTAGCCCATGAATTAAATGGAACATTGATCACTCTCGATAATGAACTTGCCGATGTTTTGTCGCAGAAGGATGACAAATTCAAATTCAAGGGACTGATTGTCGATCCTACGCTGGATGACTTTGAAAAATGGCGGGAGACACATATCGTGCCTGAGGGAAATTACACTGGCCTTCGAGCAAAAATTAAAAAGATAAGCAGATCCAAGGGAAAGAAACCTAAAACATGACCCCCCAAAACGACTCTGGTAATTCTTCTGACATCATCGCCTTTTCTTGCAATGAACACATTCAAACACTCCCCACCAAAAGAATGGCTGCAGGCGCCCTGATCACACGGGGCGGCGAAATTCTCATTGTCGAGCCGACCTACAAAGAAAATTGGGAAATTCCTGGCGGAGCCATCGAAAAAGACGAATCTCCCCGTGATGCGCTTCAGCGAGAGCTAATTGAGGAACTGGGGAGTCAAGCGACGATAGGTCGCCCCCTCGTGATCGAATACCAATCTTCGACAAAGGAAAAAAGCGAATCGGTTATGTTCATTTTTGAGGTTATTATTCCAGACGCCGCCCAATTCGCGATCCCCAATGAAGAGATCAAATCCTTTCGATTTGTCCCCGAAGAGCATTTGGACCAGTACCTAGTCGAACGATTGGCTCGGCGGTTACGTTTTGCCCTAAAGAGCCTAAGCAGTGATCGCCTGATCTACCTCGAAAACGGTGTCATGCTCTAACATGGGCGGCATACATTATGGTCGGCTATTCATTCATCATCCTCATACTCTCCCCCCTCCGCATGCCGCCCAAATACCGTGGGTGGAGCCTGCCGATGATCCAGCCAGTCCACCAGATCCCGCAGTACCTGCTCCTTGCCGATTTCGTTAAAGACCTCATGAAAAAATCCATCATAAATTTTCAGAGTCTTATCGTGAGTCACAGCGTCCTCATACAACTTATGGCTACCGGCAGGATCCGTCACGGTGTCGGCACCCCCATGGAGAATCAGAATCGGATAATTGATTTCGTCGAGACGGGATTGAATCGACTGGGTTGCCTGCAGGATTTCGGCAGCGGTGCGCACCAGCATCTTGCCCTGGTACACCAGTGGATCCTCGCGGTAAGCTTTCACCGCCGCTGGATCCCGTGAAATATCGCTGCCATCACCCCGTTCGATCATGGCGCGTCGCGGCATTAATGCGGAGATCACTCCAGCGATACGACGGAGGCCGGGTGACACATTGTCCGGCACCCGAATGGCGGGCCCACTTAGGATCACCCCACTGAGGCTGGGGCGACGGGACAGCAGATACTGCAATACCACCGCGCCGCCCATGCTATGACCAAGGAGAAATAAAGGCTTACCCCGCTCTCTCTCGTTGATTCGCACCATGGCCAGATCCAGATCGTCCAACAGATCGTCAAACCGGCGGATAAATCCCCGCTCTCCCTTCGAAAGGCCATGCCCCCGTTGGTCGTAGGAATAGACGGTCCAACCATGGTCCTGCAAATATCGCATAACGTGTTGGTAACGACCGCTATGCTCGGAGACCCCATGCACGATCAGCACAGCCCCCTTTCGGGCCGCACTGGGGGCGCTGACAAAATGGAGAGGGGTTCCATCAAACCCTTCGAGGACTTCGTTTTGCAGGGCATCGTTCATAAAGCGGTCCTTTTCTATGAAAAATCATAATCAATTTAAACGTTTACCATGTCACTGTAAACAGGGAAAACCCCTATACAAGCCCAGGAGCTTTGCGGTAATCTCCCCAATTCCTGATCATCGCTCGATAAAACAAGGAAATTTCAGACCATGGCCGCCAATATCGATTTCAAAAAGATCCAATGGGAAGACGAAGACACCGGGTTCGAAAGCGACCGCCAGAAGAAGCACGATGAAGTTGATGAATTCAGCAAACTTCTTGAGGAAGACGCCGGCACCAGCCGCGTCAGTGTCCGCATTGGAGCGCAGATTCAGGGGACCATCAGCCATATTCCTGAAGGTTCAAATGATGTCATCGTCGAACTCGATCGCCACTCATCAGGGGTCATCGACCGCATCCAGCTTTGCGACGAAAATGGTCAATTAAAGTTCCGTGAAGGCGATGTCATAAACGCCTATGTGGTTTCCAACCGGGGTGGCGAAATTCAATTAAGCACCAGCCTGGGGCATAGCCATCAGGTGGCGGATGATCTTATCAATGCTTTTAAAAACCAGGTTCCCGTCAAAGGCAAAGTGATCAAGGACAATAAAGGGGGCTTTGAAGTCACCATCCTCGGCAAACCAGCCTTTTGCCCGGTGTCACAGATGGACCGTCGTTTTGTGGCGGACAAAGCCCAGTATATCGGCAAGGAATTTAACTTCCTGATCGAAAAATATGAGGAGCGTGGGCGCAATATCGTCGTCTCCCGTGCAAAGCTTTTAAATCAGGAAGCGGAACTACGCCGCAAGGAAATCGAAGCCTCGCTGGGACAGGATATCATCTATGACGGCGTGGTGACGGATATCCGGGATTACGGGGCTTTTGTGGACATCGGCGGCGTGGACGGGTTTCTGCATATCTCGGAGATGAGTCATTCCCGCGTATCCCGCGTCAGTGACTTCCTGCAGCGTGGCGACAAGATCCGTGTCAAAGTCACTAAAGTTGACCAGGTGGATGGCAAGTCCCGCATCTCTCTCAGCATGAAAGCGGTGGAAGCGGATCCCTGGGGCGCGATCCAGGATGAGTTCAAATCCGGGACAACCTATACCGGCCGAGTCACCCGCTTGGAAACTTTTGGCGCATTTGTGGAATTACGCCCTGGCATCGAAGGCCTGGTGCACATTTCGGAAATGTCCTGGGAAAAACGCATTCATCACCCTTCCGATGTTGTTAAGGTGGGCGACTCGGTTCAGGTGCGCATCCTGGACATCGACACCGTCAAACAGAAAATTTCGCTCAGCCTCAAGGCGATCGATGCAGATCCCTGGTTAAATATCACCAGCAAATACCCGGCAACCCAAGCCTGCCGCGGCAAGGTGGAGCGTCTGAAAGACTTCGGTGCCATCATCGAGCTCGAACCGGGAGTGACCGGCATGGTGCCAATGGGTGTGCTGAAAAAAGCCTTTGGGGAAACCTACCGTAAGCATTGCTCACCGCCACAGGTCATTGATGTCACCATAATGCGGGTTGACGTACCGGAGAAGAAAATCCTGCTTTCGCTGCCCAACGTGAAAGGCGAAGACGATGGCGATCAGGATTATCGCGAATATTTGAACGAGCAGAAAGCCAAAGCGGATAAAACCCCTGCACCCAAGGCTACCGGCTCATTTGGAGCGCTGCTTGCGGAAAAACTCAAGGAAAAGAGACCCTAACATTAAATGTGGCCACACCGGCGATGACATTTGACACCGATGCCAAGTCTTGAAATCAGCACGAGGAATCCATGACAAAACTTGACCTAAACCAATACATCCGTTCCATTCCGGACTTTCCCAAACCCGGTATCAATTTCAAGGACATCACTCCCCTTTTAGGCAATGCTGAAGCGCTGCATTACACCTATCAGTCCATTGCCGACCACTTTCGGGATCAAAAAATCGACATTGTGGTAGGAGCGGAAAGCCGCGGTTTTCTGTTCGGCGTTGGTGTGGCAGTACTTCTGAACCGGGGTTTTGCCCCGATTCGCAAGCCGGGCAAACTGCCGGCCGCCACCTATCGGAAAACCTACGATCTGGAATACGGTACCGATACGCTGGAAATCCACCGCGATGCGATCAAACCGGGTCAACGGGTTTTGATGGTGGACGATCTGCTTGCCACCGGTGGCACTGCCAAAGCCTCTGTGGATTTGGTCCACCAGTGCGGCGGCACAGTGGTCGGTTGCGCTTTTGTCATCGAACTGGGATTCCTCAACGGCCGCAATATCCTGAATCCTGTACCAGTCTTCAGCCTGCTGAACTTCTCCGGAGAATAAGCCGGCATGGGTGACACATCGCAGATCTATCGTTATCTGCCCACGTTTCTGGCAGTCGCGGAAAACATGAGTTTTTCCCATGCCGCCCGGGCTTTACGGATCGCACAACCTGCGGTCACCCGCCAGATCAAACTCCTCGAAGGACACCTCGGCGTCAGTCTTTTTATCCGTAGCAGTCACACCGTGATCCTGACTCCAGAAGGGACAGTTTTTTTACAGCAGGTCAAACCGCTGGCCACCGCCCTTGAGACATCTCTGGCAGACCTCGAAAACAATAGCGTTTCCATGCGCGGCCATATCCGCATCGGCTGCCTGCGGGAAATCGGCGAGCACATGATTGCCCCGCAAGTGATGACCTTCTGGCGAAAATATCCCGATATGGTGTGTCACATCAGCTATATGAAAGCCTTTGAAATCGAAGAACAGATCCGCACCGGTGCTTTGGATTTTGGCATCGTTCCCTACAATGAATGGCCGGAAGGGCTGCGGGGCTATGACATTTATGAAGAAGAATCCGTTCTGGTGACCCGATTTCAAAACTCCCGAAATCTCACCCGTATCGATGAAGCCCGATTTGTGGCTTACCGCGAGGGGGACCCTCTTCTGACGCAGTATCTGCGTGCGTTTCATCCCAAATTGTCCGAGGCTAAAATCAACATTGCCTTCACGGTTAACTCGCAAAGTTCCATGGTCCTTGCCCTGCAGGAGGCCGATCTCTATGCCGTTCTGCCATCCATCTCGGTGCAAAAAGCCCTCCGCGACAAATCTCTGCGATTGGCATCCCCTGCAAAGATGTCTGCAAAACTCTATCTATTGACCCGCGAAGATCCCCTCATGGAAAAACGTAAGCAGGTTTTTATGACCCACATGCTGGCGTTACGTTCTAAGGGAACCAAACGCAAAAGTTGAATTTTTAGGCAGCCATAGCGCCAAAGCCGATCCTCCCGAAAACTACATTTTTATAATTAATATCATCATGTTGAAAGAAATAAACCTTCATTAATCGCGGCTCCAGGACATGCCTTTTTCGCACCAATTCACCAGCTACGGTTTCGATTGCTTTTTTTTCCTGTTAAACTATTCTTTGACTGATTCAAACATTCGTTTGAATCTATAAAAAGGCAGGTCATGGTTGTTGAACCTCACCATAGGGGCCGCGATCCCGCACCGGAGACCTCCACACGCGATAAACTTCTGCGTGCGGCCATTCAACTGTTTGCGGCCAAAGGGTATGCCGGCACGTCTGTCAAAGACATCGTCGAGCTCGCTAACGTCAACATCAGCCTGGTGAGCTACCACTTCAACGGAAAAGAAGGACTTTTTCGGTCGTGTCTCGAGCAATTTGGCAATACCCGGCTTGTGGCCGCTGAACGCGCTTTAAGGTCACCGCAAAACTTTGCGGAATTCAGCTTCCGCCTCCAACTTTTCGTGGAGGAAATGCTGGCGGCCTACCTCGTGGATCCCGACCTTTCACGCATCATCAATCGGGACATGGAACTGGCCAACTCCATAGTGCGGGATGTTTTTGAGAAGTCTATCGTCAGGATATATGAACTGCTGGTGGAATTTTTAAACGATGCTCAGACATCGAAAACAATCAAATTAATGGGTACCCCCCAAATGGCGGCATCCCTCCTCCTAGGAGTGATCACGCACATCACGCGCACCGATGCGTTGCAAAAGGAATATTATGGTCACTCATTGCAGGATGAAGCCTATTTCAGAGCCACGATTGACTACATCATGAATATGGTCACCAGAGGAATCTGCAATCCTGCATCCGATGCCCCTGAAACTGAATTGCCGTCTCATACGGATAGGTCCACCTCCAAGAAAGCCCATAGAAAGTCCCAAAAGAGGAATTTTTGATTATGCGAAGACCACCCATTCCCGTGCTTCTGATCAGTTTAGCTTTGATAGGTCTATCACGGTCGTCCCCCACTTCGGCGCAAGGTGCTTCCTTGGATCTCACAGCCTATCTGCAACAGGTCGGTGAAAAACACGATGGCATCCGCGCTTCCCGTGAATCCGCTGAGGGCGCCCGAATGCGGGCGGACGAGGGAACCCTGCCGCTCTCACCGCAGGCGTTCTCTACCCTGCAGTACATGAACGATCGCAAGGAACCAGCCAGCCCCTATCAAGGCAACCAAACCACAATGTGGAACTGGGTGGCGGGAGTCAGCCAGCAAACCGATACTGGCTTGCAAGCTAAACTCTATTACAATTTGAATCATACAGAGCTCAACGGCCTGACCATTCCTTTTCCTGGGGCCAAAGCCTACACCGATTCATGGACACTGGAACTTGAGCAAGCGCTGCTCCGCAACGCCGGGGGGCGGGAAATTCAGGCCTCCCGGGATGCTGGTCGCGCCCAGGCCCTGGCCACCGGATATCTTGAAGACTACCGGGTCAAACTCACACTGGCCGAAGCGGAAAGCCTGTACTGGCGACTAACTCTGGCCCGTGACATGGTTGAAATCCAGAAGGAGACCCTGAAACGAGCTGAAAGGATCAAAGAATGGAGTGCCCAGCGCACCGATCTCCAGCTTGCGGACCGCGTCGATTACCTTCAGGCGGACGCTGCCGCATTAGCCCGCAAACTTGAGTTAAAAGCGGCAGAAGACGAAGAACGTGCCGCCGCACGAGCCTTCAATACCATGCGAGGCATCGATTCCGATGTTGTAGCAGAAGAGCTGACCGCCCTTAGCGATAGAGTCATCAATGCCCTGCAGATGCCGGCCCGACGGGACATGCGGGACGACGTCAAAGCTGCGGAACAGCAACGCAATGCCACCAAAGCCGCCGCAGCCATCGGAACAGAAAAAAACACCCCATCGCTCAGTGTCTTTGGCAGCATTGCCCTCAATGGCCGGGATCCGGAATTTGGCGAAGCATTTTCCGAGGCGGTAGGGCCAAAGTATCCCACCCAGATCGTCGGGCTGCGATTCAGTACGTCTTTGGATGCCGACACCACTTCGCGCAACAAAACCGGCTATGCCCGGGAGATCGAAGGTTCCGAGCTAAATTTGCAGCGCAAAAAATTTGAACAGGAGCGACAGTGGAAGGACCTTATGACCCGATTTGATGACGCCAAGGACCGCCTGGCGATTGCTCGAAAATTCGAGAAAGCCCAGCGAGAAAAACTCATGCACGAGAAAAAACGCCATACCCATGGCCGCACCACGATCTTTCAGGTACTGCAATTTGAACAAGACTACGCCACAACGCAAGCGGCCCGGCTTCGCATCGAAGGGGAACTGTTGAGCATTGTTGCCCAGATGAAAACCTTCGGAGGCTGACATGAATTTAGCGCAATTATCCATCAAACGTCCGATCTTTGTCACCTGCATTGCCACCCTGATCCTCGTGATGGGGTACTTGTCCTTTCGCAAACTGCCGGTCGACCTTTTTCCGAACATCACCTTTCCCATCATCACCGTGAACACGATCTATGCCGGTGCTGGACCGGTTGAGGTGGAAACCCTGATTTCCAAGGTACTTGAAGAGGAGATGAGCACCCTGCCGGGTATCAAAGCGCTGCGCTCCATCAATCGGGAGGGTTTAAGCACGGTCGTGGCGGAATTCACCCTGGAAACCGATGTCAAATATGCGGAACAGCAGATCCGGGATCGTGTGTCGTCGGTGCGAC
>JAKQGS010000313.1 GCA_029556045.1 Pseudomonadota bacterium
TGATTGGGGGTAGGGTTGTTGATAGCCGCCCGGATAGGGCTGTTGTTGGGGATATCCTCCGGGATAGGGCGTTGCATAAGGCTGTGGCATGGTATAGACGGGCGATGGCACCACCACAGGGGCCTGATAAACGGGCGCCGGCTGCTGATAGACGGGTGCAGCTCCGGGGTACGGTGTTGGTGCACCCATGGGTGGGGCTGCAGCTGGGTAGCCCTGACCGGACTCCGCCTCAAACTCCTTCTTTAAATCGCGACCAGTTGGGACTTCATCCTGATATTTTGGCACCGATTCCGAAAACATGTCGTCTTTCACTGGGGATGGGCGACTTTTTTCTGCGTTGGGGGTACGCTGGGCGACAGGAGCCGCTTTTTTCCTGGGCTGAATCTTATTCAAATTCAGTGTGATTTTATTTTCACGGTTTTCGTGAATTCTGATGGTGAACGTCTTGGCATGAAATCCCGGCGCCTGCAGCGTCAGCTTGATGACGCCTGGACTGACTTCGATCTTATCGCCAACGGAACCGGCCAGGATGCCATCCATCATGATGGTGGCGCCCTTGGCGTTGGAGTTGATGACCGCCCAGGTTGATTTGGTTGGTTTGCCATAACGCGGTTTCCCGGTGCTGGCCGGTGCAGCGGGCCGCGCTGCTGTGCGGGTAGCGGAAGCCTGGCTCTTAAAGAATGGGATAACGGATTCATCCAGCACTTCGTCCGCACTGATGGACAGCCCTGGTTGCAAGGCCAACGCATTCTTAAAGGAGGCGGCGGCACCTGCTTTATTACCCAGTGTAAATTGGGCGATACCCAGGAATTTGAGAATTTTTGCCTTTTCCGCAGGAGTTCTGGCTCGGGGCAAAGCTCGTTGCAGGGACTCTACCGTTCCTTTCATGTCGCCTTTGGTGTATTTTTTATAGCCCAAAGCAAAGGTTTGTGCCTGCGCTATACCTTGATGACTCATGGGGATGCCATGCAGAACCAGAGACAGGGACAACCATAAATTGGCAACAATCCGCAGGAGGCGTCCATACGCATGCGCGATGGTCGCCCGCTTTCTGCTGCTGGATTTTTGCCTAAAACATTGCAACTATGGCCTCTCCCCTTGGGAACTGAATTTGGTAAAGTCCGCATTGAACGTCAATGCGCCGCTCCGTGATGAAAGCGTCACAGTACGCTCGATTGTTTTGCCTCCAAACGACATGGTGACCTGATAGCTTCCCGGTGCCAGGTTGACGGACGATGAATTGGAACTCAGGTTGATCTCCATCTTCTTGTCACCGTTGACCTGTTGAATGTGCGCTATCGCCGGGAAATGACTGGTGCGGAGGGTGAAACGCACGGTCTTCTCCTCACGCGTTAGGGTGTAGTTAAAACGATTTTTCTTGCCAGGGCTGGCCTCAATGGAAGTCGTCAGTGTTTTAAAGCCACTGCGCCTTAACTCCAGGGTGTGGGAGCCTGGTGGCACCTTGAAGCCGCGGCGTCGTGAATTTAAATCGTTGGTGGTTCCCACCTCGCGGCCGTCAATCATCACCTGTGCAGCTGGCTCTGAGATGATAAAGACGGGCACATCCGCCATAGACTGGGGTTCTGGTGCAGGTTTGACCGATTCAGGTGGTGTTGATTTGTTCACACTTTCTGGTGCTGAGTAACCTTCTTTCACAGGCTGGTCCCCGGTGGGATTGCCGGTCTTGGGTGTTGAAGGTATGGAGGCTGGTTTTTCCCGGTCAACTCCATGGTAATCCGAGCTATTTAGTGCCCTATCCACCACGGCCACGGCTGGCCCAGATGGTTTATGCCGGGACGGTGGCTCAGAGGGTTTTTTGGTGACAACCCTACTGGAATAGGCTTTTTTAGCCAGTTTCACCTTGGGTGGTGGTGTTTTGATATCGTAACTTTTAACAGAACTTTCTTTTTTGGTGTCAATTGGACGTTCCGGACGCTTGAATCTGGGCAACTCTGTTACGGGATCTGCCTTGGGAGAGGGGGAGGCTGTTGCTGGTAATTCTGCGGGATCTTGTTTTTCCACAGAAGCGATGACCGGGGGACGTTTTGCCACTTTCGTCTGGCGCTGGGATTTACGGGTCTTCTTGGGTTTTGGAATGTCCATGGAGGTGGTGTAAGCGACTTCCTCCATGAATTCCCGCGACATTTTGGCCAAACCAAAATACAAAAAGGCCGCAACAACCAATAATAGTCCCCCAGCCCAAATCAGAATGCGACGAGGTGATCGCTGGTGGTATGAACCGGCAGGGGGGAACGCCATGGTATGAGCGTCCATGCGGCGATAGTTGGCGCGTTTGTCGGCCGCCCGCTGATGTCGAGCTCCACCTGAACTATGGCCTCCCCCGGTGGGGACTTTAGGACGGCGATAGTCCCAGGCCCGGGGAGGCTGGGATTTGGGTGCTGAAGGCGGCACCCGTCCGGGCCTCGGCGGTTGATGCCGCGTGGCTATCTGGGTAGGCATGCGGTGATTTGGCACACGCATCGTAGACTGTATTTCGGTTCCCAACGCCTGCCTGAGGGTGGCAACTTCCGTCTGGTGTTCAGCATCGATCATTCTGGTCCGGGCATTTTGGTGCCGGGCTGTTGGCAGAGATGCCGGGCGATTCGCTCTTTTGGTGACTTCATTTCTGAATTTGACGTTCAATTCACGAAGGCGTGCATCAAATTGCTCGGGCGCATGAAAAAAGCGCTCCAGCTCCACATGGCTTTCGATAAAACCAAACTCACGCAGAAACCCATCAAGGGCCTCACCCAGACTCTGCGCATTGGCAAAACGATCCTCCGCTTTCAGGTTCATGCCCTTGACAATGATATTGCTGAGGGAGCGTGGAATCTCGGGCAGGATTTTATTGGGGGCAAGATAACGTCCCGCCATGATTTTGCTGATGACATCCGGTGTGGTGTTGCCGATAAATGGCAGGATACCGCAGATGATTTCGTAGTGCAGTACCGCCAGGCTGTAAATATCCGTGCGATGATCCATGTCCCGCCCACGGATCTGTTCCGGGGACATGTAGGACGGTGATCCCATCATGGTTCCGGTCATGGTGACATCACTGCGGCGGAGGTTTTTGGAGATACCGAAGTCCATCAGTTTGATGCGGCCATCCGTCAAGACCATGATGTTTTCGGGTTTGATGTCCCGATGGACAATCCCTTTGCTATGGGCATATTGCAGCGCCCGGCAGATTTCGCGAGCGATGAGCGTGCCAACAATGGGATGCAGGGCTGAGTTGCTGAACTTCTGCACATATTGCGCCAGGTTTTTACCTTTCAGTACCTCGCTGACAATCCAAAGCTGCGAAGAATTCTCTCCCGAGAAGTCGAACACCTTGATGATATTGGGATGGTCAAGCTGGGATACGGCGCGGGCCTCCTGATGGAAGCGTTGGCGGATGTCCGCATGTTGCGTCAGGTGCGCATGCAGGATCTTAATGGCGACACGCCGGCCTAACTTCTCGTCTATTGCAACGTAGACCGAAGCCATGCCGCCCTCGCCAATCAATCCCTTGATGCGATAGCGATCACCTAATATCTGGTTACGCATCCATACGTCCTTCTCAGTTGACGCTCCACCATGAGTCGTCAAATCCGTGCAAATAAGTCTGCCAAATCGCAAACTTCCTCTATGGATTTATCGGCTAAAGTCGCAGATACTTTACCGATCTTGGCCATGGATCGGAGATTTCTTACGGCTGGTAAATAAACCAATGAAGATGGGACGGGAGCTACTTTCGGGAAAGGCTCGGCAATAACCGTTGGTTAAGGACTAGGTGGTCATGGGTTAAAGGTCATGAGGCATGATATCATGGGGTGAATTGAATTTTTTTAGCGGACTGTAAAAGCGCAGATTCGATATCCGGCTGGTGTAAAGGCAGGCATATTCTTCGACTTGTTTGGAAAATCGGCTTTTTTCCAAACCGACCCGCATGATTTCACCCCAAACGGGATGAATTTTTTGTTCCCTGGTTTTGATGAGCCCTTTGATTTCGTCTCGCAGGGTTACCAGCTCGTCCATTTTGCCCTGATATTTTTCTTTGAGTTTCTCAATGTTTTTTTCAAAGGAGCGGGCTTTATGGCGGTCGCCCTCCGTCTGCGCCTGCTTAAGGTGCCTCATGGAAGCCCGCATCAGGGAATTGACCCGTTGCGCTTCTTCGTCGAGAAGTTCGCTTTCCTGCACTTTGCGGTTGATTTGTTCCAGGTCGGTGCGGGTGGCTTCAAGTTTGGGTAGTTCGGTAACCAACTCCTCGACAACTAGGAGCGTTCGCCAGTTGAAAATACCTTTGGATCGAATGATGTCGCCGTAGATATGGTCACCCGCATAGAGAACCTCGTCTCCCTTGATCTGGGCCAGATCCTGAAACAGACGGGCATTGCCGCCCTGATACACCTTGCCTGATTTAAACGGCCCGGAATGTTGCTTCAAATAGCCGGATTCCGTTAGCACTTCGTAAAATGGCTGGCTGCCGGTAAAAAAACCCGGCTTGCCGGCGCCCACAAAGATGTAATCAAAATAGTTTTGCCATTTGCTGAAGTCTTCGTGTTCACCGGACAGCAGGTAGGACATCACGCAACTGGTGTAATCCCACATGGAATTGGTCAGGAGGAACAGGCTCTTGCCCCCGTCCACCAGGCCCACCAAGGTCTCCGCCAGGTGCTTGTCCTTGTCGATATACTGATGGGGATATCGCATCACTTCGTTTTTGATGGTGCCGTCCCGGTGGCTGAGATCGATGTAGGTGCGCAGATCCTTATAGACCTCCTTGAAGGATTTCTGGATCTTGTCGGGATGTCGACGCATATAGTCCACGATTTCAGTGAAGAGCTGTACCTCACTCAATGCAAAAAATGTATCGATGGACAGAAAATCCTGAGGTTTGAAGCTGGCGGCGTTATAAAACACATGCCGATCATGCTTAGACAGCTGGTGATGCCCGTGAAAGGCAATCTTTACATACTTGTGACCATCGACTTTGAGAAGGTTTCCACGCTCCTGATCGACCAATAAACCGCGGATAACAAAATTTGGATTGAATTTGAGGGTCTGCAACTCTTCGGGATAGCCGGCATCGATGAATTTCTTCAGTGTTTCCCGAAAAGCCAATGCCTCGAAGTTTTCCCGGTTGTAGGTAACCAGTGTATGATCCATGTCGAAGCCAATGGCACGGATGGAGGCCATGTTCAGCGAGCGATTGACAAAGATGCGCTCGGGTTTATGAAGTTTTACCGTCCGGTCTCCCAGAAAATGCCCCCTTTTGTGACCATGTGATACACCGTCGTCGGCTCAATTGTCTTCAAACTGAAGGCCAATTTGATTGTAGCTTTTACCATCGATGCCAATAAAACGTCGTCCATACACAACCTTGCCGCTGACCGTATTGTAAAGATTTCCGTCGATAAGGATGCGCATGTCCTTAAATTCCGTACCGGGGGCAAAAAGTTTGGAGGCGTAACGGGTTTTAATGGAAATTCCGTGGGAGGACATGTCCATCACGGATTTGATCAGCATGGTCTCGTTATCAATGGGGTTCAGGATTTCCACGACCACCCGCTCATCCGCTTCGAAGGGAAAACGCCTGGCCTGCCGGGTCTCTTCGATAGCCACCAGGCTCTCGAGAGGGAAAACGATATGAACGCCGTTACTGTCGATTTTTTCCGAAACAAAACGCATCATCTGGCACTGCAGATAAAACTTATCCGATTTGACCACCTCAATAATATGGGACGGAGTAACCCTATTTTCGAGTAGGATGTGATCATTTTCTGCTTTAAGGATAAAGGTTTGAAATACGATGGGGACTTTATCCGTGGAGAAAAAAACTGGGCTCTTTTTCTCCGCACATTCCTTCAGCACGTCAAAGGCCGCGACATTGATACTCATCAGTTGATCTCCTTGTTCAGCTCCAGATCGCCAAAGCGGTTGAGGAATGGTTTGATCCGGCGAAACGTTGGAAAGGCATATGTGTATTTCACCAGCACGCGCGATTTAGTGAAATCATAGACTTTTTGGTCTGGGTTCGAATTGGATAGGGAGAGGTACTCCGCCGACCATCGTTCCGCTTGAGTGGGATCCCAATATAAGCCCGCCTTGTATAAAAGTCCTGTATCAACCCGGTTGCAAAAAGCCAGGTCTGCGCCACTGGTGGCAATGGCAGAAGACGTATAGCCGCAATTGCCGCTGTGGATGGTTTTGAGGGCGTAGGCATCCTGGTAATAAGCTATGTCACCCCCTATGCTGAGTTTCTTGTAAAACCGGTATTCACCGTTGATCTGTCCACCGGTGCGGGTGTAGTCCAGCCAGAAGTCATTAAATATGAGGTCGTAATAGAAAAAATCAAAACGCAGGGTGGTGGCGATGGTGGGAAATGCCATCTTTTGCGTTCCGCCGAAACTCAGCAGCTTGTCCTCTTTGTCGTCTAAAAAACTAAATGTTTTATAGGAATACTCCGGTGTCTCTTCATTCAATTCCTTGCGGAGAAATAAGTAAAAAATCGACTCGAAGTTGCGATAGTAGCTGGCGCCGATCCAGGGGACCATGGTGGTGGTGGAGGAGATATTCAAGGTTCGTTTCAACTCCTCCTGTTCGGGACCAGGAAAGTACGCTGAACCAACCCTCTTGATCTCATGCATACCGAGAAAACCCATGGCGATATTGTTACCAAATGTTTTCTTAAAGTCGCCGAAAAACTGGTGACGTCGTTCCATCAAGTCCGGTCGGAATGGGATATACTGAATGTCGGTGGGATCATCCAGGAAGGTCGCCATGCGTTCGTTGTCCGCCTTCCAGTTTTGCAAATAGTGATAGCCGAGGAAGGCGGTGGAGTTACCGGTTTCAATAGGACCCAGGCCAATGCCGGCATTGGCAATCAGTTCGTGTCGTTCGTAGGGCTCGGTTTTGACCGCCGGGGATCCATCAGGCCCGGCTGCAGGGTTGCGCACCGAACCAATCTCCCATTGGTAGCCCCCTTCGATGAACCAATAGTGGGGTCGGGGTGCCAGCGAGAGCTGGCTGTATCGGTAAAGCGAGCTTTCCAGATTTTCCTGCGCACTTCCCTCGATATCGTCAACATATTCGCCCCTCTCCAGATTGGCGCTCATGTGCACTAAAGTATTGCGGTGCACGCCGGCTGGAAAACGGGTCAGGTATTGGTTGATCCAGTAGCGGGCGTGATCCGCCCGTCGTTGGCGGTATTCAATCACCGCGAGCTCAAAGACAGCGCGAGCGGCAAAATCATCGTTGCCGCGTGCCGCCAGTGACAGATACTGCAGAGCTCCCTTATAATTCTCGATAGAGGAGTAGGAAACCCCGATATAATAGAGATTCATGGACCTCTGACTTACTCGCTCTCTGATCTTTTTCAGATAGGTCAACGCCTTTTGAGGTGATCCTACATGAAAATAACAGGCCCCCAGCAGGTTCCAGGTGTCATAATCGCGGGGATAGGCCCGCAGATATTTGCGATAGTATTTAATGGCTGTGCTATACTGCATCGCCTGCTGCTCCGCCAGGCCACGTCGGAGGTACTGGGCTGGGGCTGCATCAGCGAATGCCTTACTCTTTATCGCGAATACCGCTATAATAATCAGAATGGCGCGCAAACGGTACATCATTAAACGGCGATACCTGCTTATAAAATGGGACAACTATGACACTTTATCAAGCAATAGGTCCTAAGGGCGACAAAAATCGCCTGCCCCGGTGTGCCGGCATGCATCTGTCCGGGCCAACCATGTCAAAAACCGCCATTGTGATACTGGAGTCAGATGAGTCGGGCGAGTATCAGGCTGTCCGCAAGATCTACGATAGAATCGGTTCGCGGGGGAAGATTTTCTCAGATGACCGGGTTGTGGATATCCTGCGTATGGAAGGCCCATTTACCGAGGTGGTGGTGGATGCCCCTTTGAACAGCCCCCCATGCGTCGAATGTGTTCGCCCTGTTTGTCCGGGGGTCAAGCACTGTGATGATGTGTCGGTAGCCTATATGATGTCGCTGGCAGAAAAATCCGAATTGGGTCGTCGGCGCAAAAAGAGGCCATTAAATCCACAAACACAAAGGCTTTGGGATGTTTTGTACGCCCACGAGTCCGGATTGGATCACCTGGAGCCGACCTATAGTTCCAACATGGCTCCTCTAGTGGTGCGATCCCGCACTCTACAAAAGAGATTGCGGGGTTTGCAGATGGGGCAGATGGTTCAGCTTAAAGAAACGTCCATTCCCCACGCTCTGAAAGCGATGTTTGGTCATTTGTCAAATTGGGGTGATTACCGGGATTTTGACCGGGGCTTGGAAGTGCGGGAGTCGATTCTGGACGCCAGCCTTGAGTTGGAAGCCTTCGGGATCAGTATTACCGCTGAAGACAGGTATAAGGTTTTTGCCACGGTTGAAAACTTTCACGCTTATATTGCTGCAATTACAGCAGCTTACGTTCATGCTGGGCTATGCTGGCAGCCGCAGGGCTTGCAGGTGGGGGCACCAGCCGCCATATATCTGCCGCACCCTGTTTAAGGGCGGTTTGAGCGCAATTTCCATAACGCTTCTAAATATATCCAGATGTCGACCGATAGCCTAGGAAGAGGAATGGCCTTTCCAGGGAGCGACTATGCGCATCCGGATGTATGGCGAAAGCGATATCGGTCGCGTTCGCAAGAAAAATCAAGACAGCGTTTATTTCAACGGTGAGCAGGGCATCGTCGTGGTGGCCGATGGCATTGGTGGTCGCAAGGGCGGTGAGGTCGCCTCCCAAATGGCGGTGCGGGGTTTAAAGAAGCAATTTGTCGAATGCGAAAGCCTGCGGCACGAATCAATCATTCCTTTTCTGGCTTCCTCCATCGATAAAGTCAATCAGGGCATCATCGAAAAAGGTCAGACCACACCCAGTATCGAGGGGATGGGGACCACCTTGAATTGCCTGTTGTTCGTGGGTGAAAAAGTCTATATCGCCCACATAGGTGATAGCCGCACCTATCTCTATACCAAGGGTCAGATGTGGCAGATGACGGTCGATCATAACGTGGAGGTCTATGTCTCACGGGGCTGGTTGCCACGGGAAACCCTGCAGGGACGCTCTAAACCAGGAGCCCTGGTGAGAGCTTTGGGGCTGTCGCCTGAATGTGAGGTGGATATCTATGAAAAAGCCTTGCACGAGGGGGAGATATACGTGACCTGTTCGGATGGTCTCACAGGTATGGTGGATGACCGTAAAATTACAGCTATGATTCGGGAAAATGAAAAACGATTGGATGTGTTGCCGCGGCTATTGATCGCAGAAGCGAATCGCAACGGTGGCAAAGACAATATCACGGTTGTGGTTACGGAGGTCCAAAAGGACTAATGTCGGAGAAACTTTACCTCATTCGGGTTAACCTGGAACGCTTTCTCGGCCCTATGCCGTTGAAGGAGGTGAAAGCCCGTTATAAGAGAATGGAGTTTGGTCTCCAGGACGAGGTGGCCAGTAGCAACAAGTCATGGGTGACTTTTGACGACTTCGAGCGAATCCGCAGGATATATCCTGAGTTGAGTGATATCGTCCGCAAAGAAATGCTGGGCGCATGGAGCGATGCTTCCCTGACGCCTGTGCAAATTGTCCCTGGCGCCAGAACATCGACCAGAGGACGTGGGTTTGCAGCGGGCCTCATGGGAAAACTGTTTCTGGTTATGCTCATGGTGATCGTCGCGCTTTTTGCCTATAATATGGCGCGCAACGAGGAATTTTCCAGCCGTCTTTTTCGTCTCAAAGATCCCAATATATTACGGGCCGAGGAGTATCTGGGTAACGCCCATAATGCGCGGCATGAGGCCTATTTGGATCGCTACATGAAAGATATCCTGCCCATGATCCGCAAAAAGAAGGCCTTTGACGAGTGGATGCCGCATCTGCGTGTGGTGGCCTTCCATCGTGACGGTCGCATTGAGGGCTTACGGAGTACCTATTTGCGCGGCAAAAAGGCGCTGCCAGGACCTAAAGACTGTTCCGTTGCGGCGTGGAAAACCCGGTGGAAACGGAGTATGCCGCAGTGGGAATTATTTGTGGATGGCCGTTTGCTGAATTCGAGTGATTGGTCGCGCCTTCTGGTCTGGGATCCGGATTGGATCAGTCGGCGTTCTCCCGCAGAAGGCTGGGTGGATCCGGGATCGTATTTTGAAGCCTGTCTGGAAATGGCGTTAAAGGCGATCGTCAGCCTTGATAAGGAATCCCTCGAGGGACAGGATGAATTGCGGGAAATTCTCGCCAGTCGAATAAAATGGCAATTGAAAATGATTCGTGGTGAAACGGTGGGGCAGGAATACTCCATGTCCGGAAGCCTTTGGGCTCTCAGTTGTATCGAAGGGAGCGAACGTCTGGAATCACTCGATGAGTGCCAAAAGGACATCGATATGAGTGCTGACTGGCGAACTCTATTGCGCTCACGCACGGCTCTGGCGCAGTTTCGTATCCTGACCGCGTTGGAGGATCCCCTCAGCGCCGAATCCATGAGCATCCTGCAAAAAACCATGGAAACCATCGCCCCCCGCGACTTTATCACCCGTTTTGACTATCAGGCGGAGATCCGCTTTTATCAAAAGGTGTTGAGCGGGGGTGACAGTTTAAGCAAGGCTGTGCGCCTGAACCAAGACAAGAGCGTTGATGTTCGTTTTGACTGAGGGAAAAATCCGTGCCATGGATTTAAGAAAACATTGTGTCCGGCGACGCGTTACCCTTCTGGGGGTATGGTGGCTCGCGGGCATGTTGTTCTTTGGTTTTCCCCTGCGGGCTGCCCCACGCGCTTCACCGGAACAAATGTGGGAGCAGGCGCAAAAAGCCTTTTACAATCGACAATATGACCGCAGCCTCGACTATCTGGAAGCATTGTTGCGGCGAAAACCGCAATTTCGTGCAGCCTACGTCTTATTGGGGCGCATCTGGTATGAAAAAGATAACCCCCGCAAAGCGGTGATCGGATTCCGCAAATCCGGACTGCGCAAACCACCGGCTGCTGCAGCCTATGCCTGGGGCCGCAGCTTCTATGAAGTCGGGGACTATCGCCGGGCTATCGGTGGATTTTTTGAAGTGCCACCGAATCAGCCTCAGGAGCAAAATCTTGCGATGTTTTACATCGGTAGTAGTTATTATCGCACCGGACAGAAACAACAGGCATGGACAGCCTTACAAAGAACCGATCCCCGTCGGCTTCCCCAAGTCTTGGCTGCGCAAAGGGATGGCATGTTGCGGGAAATGTCGCGGGCATCTTCGGTGCCCTCCGCTCCTCCCGTGGTGGTGGCTCCCCCAGTCGTGGTGATGATGCCCCCACCTCCACCACCGCCTCCACCAATTGTGATTGCACCACCACCGCCGCCATCGTCGCAGGCAACCTATGCACCGCCGCGGGTTCCCATGCCACCCCTACCTGATCGATTGGGAACAAATTGGTATGTGACGCCCCGGTTTGTTTATGTCACGAAAAGTTCCAAGCAGGATTATGGTGAGGCCGGAGAAGAGACGTTGGTGCAGTCCAGTAGTATTACGGGCGCCCAGGGAGTCGTGCAGCGGGATTGGCGACCAGCCCATAATTTTCCATCCAATGTTGGCCTCAGGCTCGATGGTAGTCTCGCGCAAAACAGCACGAAAACCACCAGTGTCACCCTCTATCGCAAGGCGGAGGATATTGATACGATCCTGACCGAAGAATCGGTGGTGGCCTCCAATGAGCAGGTGGTATCGGTGTGGGCGGAACCTTTTTCCTGGGTACCGTTGATGCGGGGATTGGCTCTTGATGTCTCCTACCGATACCTTCAGCACCTGCCCAAGGGTAAAACCAAAGATAGTTTCGGCGAAAAAAAGGCCGGTGCTGCACTGAACTATAATCCCTGGTCCAATGTCTTGCTCAAGTTGGGAGGTGCCCACATCGATCGCTTTCTAAGCCAGGGAAGCGTGGCCGTCGATATGCAGGGATATCTGGATATGGCGGCGACCTTTGGTGATTTTCTGCTGCGCACGGGAGGGCAGTATACCACCACGGACAATCCGGCCGCTTTAAGCCTGG
>JAKQGS010000367.1 GCA_029556045.1 Pseudomonadota bacterium
CCCGCGGTACCGCAGGCAGCGGAGCCGCCGCCGCCTGCACCGGACTACTTTGCGGACGAGGAGGAAGAGGAGGACATCGCTCCGCCATCGTCTCGCACCGCGGCGCCACGGATCGCCAAAAAGAAAAAGAAGAAAAGTTCAGGCTCCAGCCAAAACCTGCTGGTCACCCTGCTTCCATTTGGCATGGCCCAATTCCAATCGGGGAGCCCCATGCTGGGTGCGGGACTTGCAGTGGGCCAGGCCGCCGGAATTTTTATCTACTTTGATAAAAATAAAAAAGCCGACGCCTATACCACCACCGCCTCATCAGAACTCCAAAGGATGGACGAAGAGGGAACATACGACGATGATCAAAAGGCCAAATTTGAGGCGGAAGCCATCTCCTACATTCAGACTCTGCGCAGCCAGGGGGACTATGGCCTGTACCTGTTTGCGGGGCTTTGGGCAGCCGGCGTCACCGAGGCCTTCCTGAATCCACCATCACCACCCAAGAAAAAAAGACGCCGCGCCGAGCTCGGATTAAGTTCCGGCGAAAAAGTCGCAGAAGAAGACAGCGGCACCCTACAGAGACAGGCCCCAGAACCTTACGACCTCAAACTCGGCCCCATCGTAATACCAGAGGATCAACAGGCTCCCGTCAAGTTCGGCCTGATCCTGAAACACCGTTTCTGATATCATGACATACAGCGTCACCAAACACTTCAGGCCCGGGCAGGATGGCATGAATCTGCAGACTCTGAAAAAAAACTACGGCATTGGTCTCACTGGAGGCATTGCCACCGGTAAATCAGCGGTGGCGAGGATGCTTCGCGACCTGGGTTATCAGGTGATCGATGCGGATCAGTTGGCCCGCGATGCTGTTCAACCAGGATCCACAGCGCTCCAGGAGATTATTCGGTATTTTGGTCCTGGAATATTACAACCGGATGGCACCCTGAATCGTCGCGCCCTGCGGGACCGTATATTTTCTTCCCCCACTGATCGGGCCTATCTGGAGTCCATCGTCCACCCGGCCATTCAGCAACTCATGGAAAAGCAGCTGGAACAAAGTGGCTTATTGCTTCATCCAAAAATCTGGTTTTATGAAGCGGCTTTGCTTCTGGAAACCGGCAGCTTTCGGGATTTCAAAGAGATATGGCTGACGACCTGCGATGCGGCCACACAAGAGAGAAGGGTCATGGTTCGCGATAAGGTGAGTACCGCAGAGGCGCAAAAAGCCATCGCCAGCCAAATGCCCCCTGCACAAAAAGCCGCCCTGGCCACCTGGGTCATCAATACGGATCAAGACCTCAAGCAGATCAAAGCAGCCATCCGCAGCAAACTGCAAACGCTGCTACCGTGAGTGAACAACCCGCAATAGCCGACCGGAAACCGCGTCCGTCCAAATCACCTGCCGCTCATCCGCCCAAATTCCTCCGGGTCGGGTCCACGGCCCTGGATGCTCAAATGGCCCCTGACCCATGATGGAGGTTCGGGTCAGTGTGCTGCGGGTTCCCCAGTAGAGGTAAGAACCGCCCTTGACCAGACGATCGATCACGGGCGGGCTATAGTTCAAGCATTTCATGGAGCCACCCTGCAAAGTTCCCACTTCACAGATCCGGCCGACATTGGGGAAATTGGGACCCGAAAGGGCAAAGTAGACTTTATCGCTGCCCTCCCCCACCACCAGATCGGTAGCCCGTGTTCCTGCTCCCCATGTGCGGGAATCCGCCACGGTTTCGACAGCACCACCCTGGCGGGAAATGCGAAAAATCCGCGCTTTTGCCAGATCTGCCGTCCCGGTTTCAATCCCATACACATGAGTGGATGTCAGGGCCAGATTCAATACCCCATCCAGTCCCGCAATCAATTGATCAACAGGACCACCGGCTTGACGGACGCCACGTACCGCAGTGGGAGTCGCCCAAAAAACTGCGTCCTGCCCAACAACTATAGAGCCGGGTTGTGTTTCACCCTGCGCGACAGTTACCAAACCACCTGCGGCATCAAGCCGTAGAATCGAGCCATTACCCTGGTCGGCGATCACCAGTGTCACCCCATCAGTGCCCAAGCGGATCACAGAAGAAAGACCCGAGGCCGATTCGTCGCTCGACTGAGTTTCACCATTGATGCGCAACACCCGCCCGCGGCCATTTTCCGCCAGTACCAGACTGTCGTTCCACTGCACGAGGTTGCCCGGACTACGCAGACCCTCCACTAATATTTCTGGCTCCGGCGCAGCGGGAGCAAACGGACGTGAGCTTGGTTGTCGGTCGATATCCGCTGGTTGCGACAATGGCCCACGAACAAATATCCCCCCTTCATCACGGTTCCAGGCACAGCGAAAGCCAACGCTGTCAGCACGGCCGGATGCGGGAGCTCCCCAGCGGGCATGAGACCGCACCGAAATGCTTCCGTCCAGAAAACTGCCACCGCGCACCACCCGCAGAAATCCCGTGGCAGGACCGCGGGGATCCGTCTGCGCCTCGGCGCTGTAAGTACCATAATAGTCCGCAGTCCATTCCGCCACGTTGCCCGCCAGATCCGCTATTCCTTCCGGAGAATTCCCAGCAGGGCGGCTTTGGACAGGAACGGGACCGCTTTCACAGAAAGCGCTGCCGGTAAAATAATTGACGGTGCCACAGCCTAGGTCAGTTGCTCCCCAAGGATAGGGGCGACGATCAGTGCCGGCTGCCGCTCTTTCCCACTCCGCTTCCGTTGGCAAACGTTTGCCAGCCCAGACGCAGTAGTCCGCCGCGCCTTGCCAGCTGACCTGCCGCATCGGCTGCCGCTCGGTTCCCCGCACTGGCAGGTAGCCATCCCGCACCTTTTCCACTGGTTGCAGCGGACTATAGTGATGGGCTCCAGCATACGATAAAAAGAGAGCAAATTCTTCGACCGTGACTTCGGTCGTATCCAGTTTAAAGGCCGAAAGCTGAACGGTGTGCTGCGGCTGCTGATCAACAAACCAGACATCACCATAAGCCCCTGGCGTTTCATTGGGGTATCCCATTAAAAAGGTACTGGCGGGAAAATCCACCATACGGGAAAGATCAACCGGTGGCGCCTTGGGTGCGGGGGCCTGCCCCCAGGCCAGGCTTGCCATGGTGGTACCGACGAAAATTCCGCATGTCCACAGACTTTTCATGGTTGACCTCCATTGAGAGTCTTACTCGAAAGAAAGTCCCACATCTGTTGATTCAACTGCGGTTGCCAGCGGTGTTTGACATTGGCAAGTCGCCAATAGACCACTTCCTGGCTATTCCAACCCTTGCGCTGGAGAATTTCAGCTATGCGATCCGATCGTGAAACGTTGACATCGGGATCATCCACGCCATGAATTAAAAGGATCGGCGTTTTGCGACCGGCGTAATGTTCCATCCGCTGATCATATCCAAATTCGGTAAATCCGGACTGCGAACACACCGCAGCAAAAACATCCGGCAACTCCAGGGCTGCAATCACCGACATCGCCCCACCCCGGGAATGTCCGGACGCGTATACCCGGTTACGATCGATGTTATGGGTGCTTTGTATGGTTTCCACCAGTTTCCGCAGGAACGTCACATCGGGATTGTCGTTGGGATGGGTGGTCCAGTTCCAGTCCGTCCACCAGGCCCACCGCATCTCACCCTGCGTGCGCCATTGCTGCTCCGCGTAGGCCACAATAAACCCATTCATGTCGGCGGTGCGTTGCAGTTGCGTAAAATCGGCAGCGATATAAATCCCCACCCGATGCCCCGGCATATTGATCAACAGAGGGGTTGGGCGAGATGGGTCATAATGAGTGGGCACAAATAGACGATAGTGGCGCGGTACCAACTCCTGCAGGTTGTGCCCCGACGGCACCAGGACCGTCCCGTCAATATGACCCGTCCGGTGCTGGTTGGACGCCGGGCCTATTGGCGAAGGATTCTCGAACGGGAAAACCCGCAGGGTTTCTTCGTCCCTATGCTCCGATGGAGAATCTCCAGCCCCCAACAATAACAGGAAAGGCAATATCAATAATGTTTTCCATATCCGTGTCATAAAACCCCTCATAAGATTCCTGTGCATGGAATGAGGCAAAAGCCCGGCAAGACCCATCAAAAATCATAGAACCTTTGGTCAATAACACATTGACTCCCCTACGGACAATGCACGAATAGGTGCATCAATCTCCGGGGTCGGTTATGGCAAAAATCCTTGCAACCACGACTGCACACTCGAAGTGTCGAGTCGATTCATCAGCGAGATCATTTCGTTTGGCCTGTCAGGATGACGGCCCGCAAAAGAATTGATACCCACCAAAACCTGCAACCCGTCTTCGATACGCAGGACGGGACCGCCGGAATCTCCACCACAGGATGATTTTCCCGCCTGTGGATCATCGCTCACCGCTATGATGTGGGCGGGCTCCAACCGCTCAACCTGGAGATCCACGTGCCGCAATTTGCCATCGGCAGGACCACGAGGCATCGTGCATCCGGCACCGATGACCACAACCTGATCCTTTTCCTGCAGGGACTTCGCTTGAATCGCAACGGTGCTGCCGGAAACCTTTCCTTCCACCTCAATCAATGCCAGGTCGGCGCTGCTGAGTTTGAGGGTCTCTGCTTCAGCAGCGGACATATCCAGATCTACTTCAAAGCTTTGCAGCATGGCTGCCCAATCGGGATGAAGGTGAGTGGCGACGATTTTGGAGGACCCTTGATTGAGCCAGACTCTATCGAATCCCTGATTAAAGTAGACCATTTCCCCCGCACGAAATCGGGGCTCGATTTCGGCGGAGATTTGACTCATCACGACACAATGTGCCGCCGTGAGAATAAAGTTTTCCGCCACTTTCACAGCCGCGCACTTGGTGTCCTCAAAAGCCAGAGCTGAGGGAAATTGCTCGGGAGCCACAAGTTGTCCGCCGATGACGTCGATCGCGCTATTCTGAGGGTGGGCTCCACAGGCCAGACTCAGAAGGATGGGTATCCCGATAAAAAGATTCTTCAGGGTTTTCATGACACTCTCTTATTAGTAACTAAAGATCTTCATTGTTATTAAATAATATTCAACATATCAATATAAAAATCATTAATAAAGTATAATTTAATAAAATCCCTCACAAAACGACTGTATTACCCTGAAATCATTGTATTATTTTCTTTCTATTCGATGCAGTTTGCCCTATATTGGAACGAATATGTGGTCCATCAGGAGGAACTCCCGTGTCCAGACGACGCAGCAGCGGCGGTAAAAAACGATCCCCCGATTCCGGGGAGGGTTCGGCCCATCGTAAGCCGTTTCGCGGTGGCAAGGGAGGCAAACCCAATCGTTTTCGCAGCGATGGCCGTCCAGGTCCGGGGGGCGCGCCCCGCGCGACAGCTCGCACATCAGAGCCAGCGGAAGATATTCTGCCCGCCAAACAACAGACGGAAAAATTGATCCACACCTGGTTGCGGGAGGGTGAACAGGCCAAACGCAAGATGCAATTGGAGGCTCCCGCTCCCTCGGCAAAACCCAGTTTGGATCCCTGGCAGCAGGAGGCCTACGATGCGCTGGTGGAAGGCGCCAATGTCATCGTGGATGCCCCGACGACCGCCGGTAAAACCCGGGTGGTGGAGGCGTTTTTTAACGACAACATCCATCGCCCGCAATTTCGCGCGGCCTACACCACCCCCGTCAAAAGTCTGTCCAACGATAAACTGCGGGAATTTCGCGATATGTACGGGGCCGAAAATGTCGGCATCGCCACCGGTGACATCAAGGAAAACCTGCGGGCCCCCATCGTGGTTTGCACCCTGGAAACCTACCGCAACTCCCTCTTGGGGGTGGAACCTGATCTGGGGCGCTCGCTGGTGATCTTTGACGAATATCACTTCATGCAGGATGTCAGCCGCGGTAGCGCGTGGGAGGAGGCCATCGTGCTCACTCCCCCCAACACACAGTTACTCATGCTTTCCGCATCGGTAGCCAATCCCG
>JAKQGS010000368.1 GCA_029556045.1 Pseudomonadota bacterium
CCAGCCCCCCTACTTCGCTGCGAATCGCGGTGATGGCAGCAGGATCGGGTGTTAACTGAAAGCGAGCCCAGAAACGAAAGAACCGCATAATGCGCAGGAAGTCCTCTCGGATGCGCAGATAGGGATCCCCCACAAAGTGCAGTTCGCGGGCTTTGAGATGCTGCATGCCGTTAAAAAAATCGTAGATGACCCCATGGCGGTCTTCAAACATCGCATTGATGGTGAAATCCCGTCGTTCGGCATCCTCTTCGAAGGATGTCCCAAACGCCACGTCCGCATGGCGGCCATAGGATTTAACGTCCCGCCGGAGGGTGGTCACTTCCACCGGTCCTGCCGGCATCAGCACCGTCACTGTCCCGTGATCGATGCCGGTGGGAATCACCTTGATGCTCTTTTGTTCAAAAAATGCACTAACGGTTTGTGGAAGGGCCGAGGTGGCCACGTCATAATCTTTGGGTGCTAGGTTTAATTGTCTATCTCTTACGCATCCTCCGGCCAATCGAGCCTGATGCCCCCCCTCTTCCAACAGTTGCAGCACCCGGAGAGCGTCCCGGTAAAGGCGTTTGGCGTGAATATCGTCAAGAGGCACGGTCGTTGGGTCCTATGGCTGGAGAGTTTCCTTTTCCATCGTCCCCTATCCTACCTAAATTCGCTTTTTCAGCCTCAAATATTTTATGTTTTCGAAAAATGGGATTATCCACTAGGCAACAACAGCACCGCTTTTATCGCGTTGAAGTTTTATCTATACAGCAGTACCGCATCTATCGGCGTTGTCGTATATAGCAGAAACGATTTTAACCCCAAAAATTACAAAAGCTTGCATCAAGCCCTATTTTGGCGCTTTTTGTTCATAAAACAGATGTATAATGAACATCCTCTCGATGGTCATTTATGTCAATATAATCAATTGGTTGCAAGTTTTTTGGGGGATTAATGAACGCTGGGATGGGTGGAGCGGTACGGGTTTCCAATTTGCTCACTATTTATACATTTTAACCGAGCAAAGAATTCCGAAAATTTCCACTGCTAAAAAGCTGGAGAAGCGCCTCGAACTTTGCCGATCGGGAGCAGGCGACAGGACGCAGAAGAATAAGTCCAAAAAACGAACATTTTGGCGGATCGAAGGCGCTAGATCATCTTCCTCATGTCGTTAACGCCTGCTGGTCTAGAATCTTTGGAGAATCTCCCCAGTTCATTAAATGAACAATTTGGCCGAGAAGGGAAGGGTGCGAAAAACAGGACACTGCACGCATATTTTGGCAAAATGAAAAAATGATTACTTTCCCCCCCAATCCTAAAGCACTGGTGGACGCCGTATCCCACCGTTTGTCAATATTCATGCGGATTTTTGAACTCGGAGCGAATGCCAGCATTGATGTTGAAACCCGGTCAAAAATTGGCATCTGTAATTTTGCTTCTGTCTTGGGCAGCTTGATCTTACTCATTTACTTTCCGATCTATCTCAAATTGGGACACCCGGAATTGGCCTTTTGGCTTTTGCCCTCGGTTCCGGTGTTTACCCTGCCACTCTATCTGAACAAAATAGGGCATCATGTTGTAGCCCGTTATTTCCTGTGCATCGCGGTCAATCTCGTGGTGGTCCTCAATGCAGACTATGTGGGGAGTGGGGGTAAACTTCATGCCTTCCTGATGCCCACCGGCATCCTGCCCATCATGCTGGTACCGGCACGGTATCTCCCCTGGGGAATTCTGGGGGCGTTTGGATCGTTGGTATTGATGCTGCTGCTGGAGATTTTTCACTTCGATATCTTTTTTGCCCCGGCAGCGTTCGCCATTCACCATCTGCAAATGATCGAAAAGTTTACACTGATTATGACTTTTTTGGCCTTTGCATCGATTGTGGTTTACTTCTCCCTCAAGGTTTACGAAGTCCAGGCGGATCTCGGCAATTCCAACAGCCGCCTGGAGGTCAGCCGCCGGGAACTGGAGAACTACAAACGGACCCTGGAGCAGCGGGTGCAGCAGCAAACCTTTCACCTGCTGCAAGCCAAAATCACCGCGGAACAGGCCAGCCAGAGCAAAAGCGAATTTCTGGCCAATATGTCCCACGAGCTGAGAACCCCGATGCACGGCATTCTGAGTTTTGC
>JAKQGS010000371.1 GCA_029556045.1 Pseudomonadota bacterium
AACCTACACGGTGATCAACATACCCTTTTTGATCCTCGGTGCCTTTTTGATGGAGCGGTTTTTCAGCATTCCCGGCATGGGGGATATGATGATCAATGCCATCAATACCGGTGACTTCCCCATTATCAAGGGTCTGACCGTATTGATTGCGATCGCCTACTCCGGATTTAACCTGCTGACCGACATTCTGTATGCCTGGGTCGACCCACGCGTTAAATTGAGCTGAGGGACACAACGATGAGCACAACAAAGGTGTTGGATATGGATAACGCGGGAAAAGCCGCTATTGCGGCTCTGGGTAAGGCACCGGTGGGGGAAAGTCTGACGCAGCGGGCCTTTAAAAAACTTATGAAAAAGAAGTTTGTGGTCTTTTGCTTTGGCGTGACGGCGCTCTATCTGCTGGTGGCCCTGTTGGGGTACGCCAATCTGTTGCCGGACTTTCAGCAGCGGGTCGGTGGATCCTATGAGGCTCCCTCGTTGGGCTTTGCTAAAATCCTGGGGACCGATATTTTTGGCCGATCCGTATTTTACAAAATTTTGATCGGCACCAAAACGGCCATCACCATCGGGCTGGTGGTCACTCTGATCAGTGTGCCGATTGGCATTTTTTTGGGGCTGGCCTCCGGCTATTTTGGCGGCAAAGTTGACGCAGTGATCAGTTGGATATACTCCGTCATGGCCTCGATACCTTACATCTTGCTCATGATTGGAATTGCCTATGTGCTCGGTAAGGGGATGATGTCAATTTGTATCGCCATGGGCCTAATGTCCTGGGTTGGTCTCTGCCGTTTGATACGTGGCGAAGTGATGAAACACAAAAACCATGAATACGTGCTGGCGGTCCGCCTTCTGGGGGGGGGCAATGCCCGCATCATGTTCCGCCACATTCTACCTAACGTCTTTCACCTGGCGATTATCACCGCCTCGTTGACCGTTCTGAACGCCATCAAGTCGGAAGTTATCCTGACCTACCTTGGGGTGGGGATTCAGGACGGCGCCAGCTGGGGGACAATGATCTCTGATGCCACAGGCGAATTGACCAATGGCATCTGGTGGCCGCTGGCGGGGGTAACCCTGGCGATGTTTGTGATCATCTACGCCCTGAACGTGGTGGGTGATGCCCTGCGGGATGCGTTGGATCCAAAAGTAATCGATTGATGCCTGAGAGGGAAGGGGAGCTCTGATCAAGGGAAACCCCCGTTCATACGAGAGCCGTTGAACGTCGTTTCAGCGGCTTTTTGCTTTTTTGAGGTGGAGTAGACGCACTTCTGAAAAGCTTCCTCAACTTACATCTGGATTGGCAAGATTGTGGTGGTCTGACCACAGTGGAAGTATCCACTCAACCTCTCCCACCGGGGCGTTTCCAGATAATCAAAGAGGTGGGAACCGATGGTGTTGGATTGTTGGGTGCGGGACAGCCAGGCGTCGGCAAACATCACCAGAAATCCCGTCGAAGCATAGACCGATTGCTGCGCGGCACGGTTGAGGCAGTCCCAGGTACGAAGATCCGGATTGATTTGGCAGGCGATGGTGGCCTTCCATACCCGGTCGCGGGGATCCAGTTCTTGGTGCACACAGGCTTCACTTTGAGGTCGATCGTAGGCACAGATGTCCGTCAGTGACTTGAGATCATTCCCCTCTCGCTGGGTATGAGCGGGCGAAAAGGAGTCTTGAATCATATGCAGGGCATGACCAAGGTAATACATACCGCGTGCGGAATTGCCATCGGTCATGGCTTGCCAGGCTTCCAGGGTTGCGTCTACCAACCTCTGACGGGAATCCTGGCAGGCGTCTTCAAAGGAAACCGTTCCATCCTTTTCATCGTAATTGCGGAGGAAATGCAGTCCCTGCAGATCAGGGGTGGTATGCCAGTCGGCGGCGCTGACGTTATAGCGGCGCAGCATTTCTGCGTCCGGTATGTCCGAGCGGGTCACCCCCTGAATCATGGGAATGCTCGATCTGAGGCCATTTTCTCCGGACGGGATTGGGCTATAGAAGTCAACCTGGCCATGCTGGCTTTGGATCCAGGCATTGGCAGAGGCCACTGAAAAACGCACCAGATCCTCATGACCACGGGTGGGGCCATAGCCGGTGAACCAATCGGGATGGGATGGGGCTGTTGGTTCCATGGAGCAGGATAGGTTTATGAATGCGATAAGAGAGATGGTGATGGCGCGTTGCATCGATACTCCGGGGGTTGTTGCTTTACCAACCTAAAGGATAATCAAAAAACCAGGGAGAAGGGAAGGGGGAGGGGGTAAGATGTCGGGAAATGACATTAGAAGTCTTCTCGTCACCCCGTCAGAGGATTGCCAAGACATTGCTGGGAGGGCGGCCAAGGGCGGCTTTGGTGCCGGCAATGACGATGGGACGCTCCAGCAGGACAGGGTTTTCCACCAGGAGGCGGATCACGGCGCTGTCGTTATCCAGGTCAATATCGTTAAAACTCCTAAAGAGATCCTCTTTGGTGCGTATCAGATTTTTGGCAGGGATGTCTAATTTACTGACGATGTTTTTGAGTTCTGTCGCCGTCGGCGGTGTTTTCAGATACTCAACAATCCGTGGTGCATAACCGTGTTCTTCTATGAGGGCCAGTGTTTCGCGACTCTTGCTGCAACGGGGATTGTGATAAATGGTGATAGATTTCGCCATGGTTAATCCTCTCCCTCTTCTTCCGCTCGCAAATGCTGGAGCACTGAAAAATCTTCCAGTGTTGATGTGTCGCCAGAAGCCTGCCGACCTGCTGCGACGTCTCGTAAAAGACGGCGCATGATCTTGCCGGAGCGGGTTTTGGGAAGGCTTTCCGCAAAGCGGATTTCATCCGGTCGTGCCAGGGCGCCGATATGCGTGACTACATCGTTGATGAGGGTCTTTTTTAACGCATCGGACGGCTTGACCTCGGAATGCAGGGTGACAAAACAGCAGATGGCCTCACCCTTGAGGTCATCTGGTCGCCCAACCACCGCCGCCTCGGCGACGGCCTTGTTGCTGACCAAGGCGCTTTCAATCTCCATGGTGCTGAGTCGGTGTCCGGAGACATTGATGACATCGTCAATGCGCCCCATGATCCAGAAATAGCCTTGCTCGTCCTTGCGGGCTCCATCTCCCGTGAAATATTTGCCGGGAATATGATTCCAATACTGGGATTCATAACGGGCGTTGTCGTTATAGATGGTGCGCAGCATCGACGGCCAGGGACGGTCAATCACGAGAAATCCGCCGGTATTGGCTGGAACCGGATGACCATGCTTGTCCACCACTTCCGGAACGATGCCAAAGAATGGACAGGTGGCAGTGCCGGGTTTGGTGGGGGTGACACCGGGAAGCGGTGAAATCATGATGCTGCCGGTCTCAGTTTGCCACCAGGTGTCAACGATGGGGCAGCGGCCGCCGCCGATTTTGTCGCGATACCACATCCAGGCTTTGGGATTGATGGGCTCCCCAACGGTACCCAGCAGACGCAGGGAGCTGAGGTCGTGGCCATCCACGTATTGATCGCCCATTTTGATAAACGCCCGGATGGCAGTGGGGGCCGTGTAGAAAATAGAGATCTTGTGGGTCTCAATCATCTTCCAAAAACGACTTGCATCCGGGAATGTCGGCGCTCCTTCGTAGAGGAATACCGTGGCACCCATACTTAATGGACCATACACCACATAACTATGGCCGGTGATCCACCCCACATCGGCCGTACACCAATAGATGTCGTTGTCCTTGAGATCAAAAACATATTGGGTCGAGAGCGCCGCACCCAGCAAATAGCCACCGGTGGTGTGAAGAATTCCTTTGGGTTTGCCAGTGCTTCCGGAGGTGTAGAGGATAAAAAGCGGGTGTTCGCTGTCGAGGGTTGCCGGAGGGCAATCGCTTGAGGCCTGGGGAACGGTGTCATGCCACCAGTGGTCCCGACCGGTGGTCATAGCGATTGCTTGATTGGTCCGTCGAAGGACTAAAACATTTTTGACCGTGGGTGATGACTTGAGCGCTTCGTCCACCTGGCTCTTTAAGGCAATCGCCTGTCCTTTGCGCCAAACCCCATCCGCTGTGATCACCAGTTTGGCCTGAGCATCGTTGTTGCGGTCAGCCAAAGCCTCGGCACTGAAGCCCGCAAACACCACACTGTGGGTTGCTCCGATGCGGGCACAGGCCAGCATGGCCACCACCGCTTCCGGTGTCATGGGCATATACAGGGTCACACGGTCGCCAGTGCTGATACCCAACGTTTTGAGGGTATTGGCGCAGCGGCTCACTTCATCCAAAAGTTGGTGGTAGGTGAGTTGCCGATGGTCTCCCGGTTCCCCTTCCCAAATCAGGGCGGTTTTGTCGCCGCGTCCTTGTGCGATATGGCGATCCAGGCAGTTTTCGGCGGCGTTAATGCGCCCGTCTGCAAACCATTTGACATAGGGAACGGTTCCATCCACGACGCGGGTGAAGGGCTTTTGCCAGTGCAGCAGCGACTTGGCCTGCTCACCCCAAAACTCTTCCGGATGATCCTTGGCAAAAGTCCAGAGCCTTTCGTACTCCTCCATGGATTTTATCTTGGCCTGTGATTGAAAAGCAGCGGGTGGTGGAAACAGACGATCTTCCTTGAGTGTGCTGGTGATGGATGAAGTTGAAGATGTCATTATAAAACTCCCGTGATATTGAGTTTCAACTCGGGGCTCGTCATGGTGAATCGATCCCCCTTGCGCATAGGGCCGACACCTTTGGGGGTGCCGGTGAATATCAAATCCCCCCGCCGCAGCAGGTTGAATGACGCCAGATAGGTGATCAGCATCGGCACCGGAAAAAGCATATCGCGGGTTTCCCCCTGCTGACGGGGTTCATCGTTGACATCTAATGAAAAATGAATGTTATCCACAGATAAAACGTCGGTTCGGGCCATAAACGGTCCCACGACCGCGGATCCTGCAAAACTCTTGGCCAGGGTCCAGGGATGACCTTTTTTCTTGAGTTCCTGTTGAACCCCACGTCGGGTGAGGTCAAGGCCGAGTGTCAGTGCTTCCACATCGTGCCATGACCCCTGATGACCCAACTCAAGATCCCGGCCAAGCATCACCACCAACTCCACTTCATGATGAAATTCTTCGTGGGAGAAGGCGAGGGGGCCGTGGGAGACCGGTCGCAGACTGGCAGGGCTTTTGAGAAAAACAAGGGGTTCTTCTGAAACCGGGTTACCCAACTCGGCGGCATGCTCCGCATAGTTGCGCCCGATGCCATAGATGGTGCCAGGAGTCATCATATGGGAATTCCCTCTGATTCAGGATTAATGATCTATTTCATTCTTAGCAGTCACCGTAAGGTATTTCACCCTGTTTTTCCCAGGGATATGACCACAAAGGAAACGGTATCCGTGCCTGATTTCACTGTGACATGGGAGGGGGCATCCGGAGAATCCCAAATCAGGGTGGTTGGGGCACTTAAATCGATGGTGGCATTTCTGGAGGGATCCGCCAGGTGGGCATTCCCCTCCAGAAGATGAATGATGGCCACGGTGCCACGCAAAGGAATGCGAACCTCCTGCCCCGATGATAATTCGGTGACGTCAGCTGAGGCCCGAAAGAAACGGTGATCCACCAAAATATTGAAATCACGGGCTGGGCCATCAACCTCGCAGTGGGTGGTCCATTCACCGGAAAACGCATAGGGTTCATTCTTATTTAGGTTTTTGGCGGGGGAAGCAGCGCCATGACTCAAAGTCATGGGCGGGCCATCCAGCTGTATGATGATGCGGTCCGTGTTGGGAAAGATGGAAAAAGGGCCTGAACCAGGCACGTCCGCAATGCTCAGACGCCACTGCAAGGGAGTTTCGGAATTAACACTTTGGGGGGATTTCACCAACTCCGTGGTTTGGCCGAGGCCGTTTTTCCAAGGCATGATTTTATAGTCGGTGGAAGTTAACAGGCGCATGGAAAATCCTCAGATGGGTCGGAAAATTTCTGGTATTCAAGCATGAATTTCAGACATAATATGTCCTTCATATTATTTCATTAGAAGCCATCTCATAAATGTTTCTTCATAACTATTGCCAGACAAGCCATATGGACGATGGCCTCATAATTCTCCAGGTATCTTTCCCACCTCGTGACGACTCGACGGTAGTTTTGT
>JAKQGS010000390.1 GCA_029556045.1 Pseudomonadota bacterium
TGACTTCAATCTGATCCTCAACCATTCGCTGCCGCAATTCATAATGAACGCCGGCGGCGCGGCAGGCGTTCGAACCAACCTGAAATTCAACTTTGATCATGTAACCGGTTTGACCAAGATCGTTTTGTGTCAGAACCACGGAGGGTTCACCCATCACAGCGGGCTCAATCACCTCAACGCGGTTGCCGTCCGACTTCGCGTTTAAGTTGGAGCTGGAATCTTCTGCACCGCATCCCACCATCATCGCTGTGCTGAACACAAGGCCGATCATTCTTTTTTTCATGGTATGTCCTCGCATGGTCACCGTGTATCGGGCAGCAAATAGTTGTGTGTTCTGCCCTCATGAAATCCAGTCTAAGGCAGACTCCCGGCAAAAATCCAGCATTGGCCAGCCAGTTTATGAATAATTTCCGTAGGTTGGCCGGTCAGCCGACGTCATTTTGTTGGCGGAAGCTCCGGATGCCGATTTATTGTCGCCATGATATAGGTGAAAGAGGGGGCATTAATGGAAATGATTTCGCTGGGATTAGCGGCCATGTTGGCATTGACTCTGGTGCTGGTCACGCCGCTGCGCCTGCCTTTTCTGGAATCCTGGTTTCGCGGACTGCCCCGTCTCTACCGTTGGCACCACCGCCTGAGTTGGCTTCTCCTGACTCTCATTCTTGGACATGCCCTCACGACACTTCTGCCCTTTTTGTCCTTGGCATCTTCATGGTCTGAGCGCTTTGCCATCCTAGTGGATCCGCAGGACCTCGTGACGTTCTCGGGTTTTATTGCCCTTCTTCTTTTTGCGACCACCATTGGCTTAAGTTACATCCGTCGATGGCATCACTCCCTATGGATCTGGGTCCACCGGCTGTCCCTGTTGGGGCTCGCAGCGGTGCTGGTTCATCTGGCAGCATTGTCCCATTATTGGTGGGATCCCTTGATGGGAGGATCTTTGGGGTGGGGCTCATTCAGCAAGGTTCTTCCCGTGCTGCTTGCGGCGTTTGCCACGATTTTATTGCTGATCCACTTTGTTTTCCCGGCTTTCATTGAGCATAAAACCAAATTTACGGTTCAGGATGTGCGGCGCCTGCGAACCGACGTGGTGCAGCTCACCCTGCGACTTCAGACATCCCGTCCACACCGATGGTCTGGCGGAAGTTTTGGCTTTTTTCGCTTCGATTGCCACGGCCCCTGCCAAATCAGCCATGAGCGTCATCCTTTCACCGCGATAAAAGCCACGGAAAATAGTCTGACCCTGGTTATCAAGGCCTTGGGGGATGATACGGAGAGGCTCCAGCACATTGTGCCCGGCACCCGTGGCGAAGTCACCGGCCCCCATGGCACATTTGTACGACTCACCCAGACCCACCGGCCGCAACTTTGGATCGCCGGCGGCATTGGATTGGCACCATTTATGGGTTTGTTGCAGCATCCGACCTTCAGCCAGCATCACGCGCCGGATGTTGTTCTGGTGGCGCAATCCCGCAAATCATCCTCTCCCCTCTTCCGCAAGGAACTGGAGGAACTGGCGTCGCGGTCATCCTGGTTTCATTTTATTCCGCTCGACGATGAACCGGGGCAGGAATTAAGCTGGGATGACCTGGTTCGTAAGGTTCCCGATTGGGCTGAGCGTAGGGTTGCTCTGGCTGGTCCACAGGGAATGATCCAGGCATGGACCCGAGCATTGAAACAACACGGTCTGGCAAAGTCCGCAATTCTGCGCGAGGACTTTTTGAGTCGGGACTGAATGATGGGAGGAGTGTTCCATGAAAATTTCCGCGGGAATTTTAACCGTCACGTTCACGTTGTCTGCGGGATCTGCACAGGCAGCCCCCCTGTCGTTGACCCCCAGCGATGTGGCCACCCACAACACCCGGCAGGATTGCTGGATGATCATCGAAAATAAGGTTTATGACGTGACGGATTATCTTTTAAAGCATCCAGCCCCCCAATTGCCGCTGGCAGATTATTGTGGCAAAGACGCCACCGATGGCTGGCACACCAAGGGCAAAGTCGGAAAACCCCACAGCAAAAAGGCGGAAATCCTTCTGAAGTCCATGCTGAAGGGCCACTTGAAAAGTTCCCCATCATCAACCCGTTAAATGTATCTGCGGAAGGGGCAAATGTTGTCAAAAGCCGTGTAATTTTCTAAAATCGTAACATTCTGCCCGTGTCAAAACTGCAGCGCCGAAGGATACTTCATGCATGTCACCCTCTATACCGACTACACCCTGCGGGTTTTGATCTACCTAGCGGACAAAAAAGCCCCGGCCACCATCGACGAAACGACTGAATTTTATGGGGTTTCCCGCAACCATTTGGTGCGGGTGGTGCATAATCTGGGTAAAATCGGTTATCTCAATAACACCCGTGGGCGTTCCGGTGGCGTGCAGTTGGCCAAAAAGCCGGAGGACATCAATGTTGGCAAAGTGGTACAGGAGACCGAAGACCTCAAGCTACTCGAGTGCTTCGAACCCGGCACCAGTGGGTGCCCGCTCACCGCCCAGTGCAATCTGAAACACATTTTTATGAAAGCCAATCGCAGCTTTCTCGAAACCCTTCGTGAATACACGGTGGCGGATCTGGTGAAAAAGCCGGGAAAAATCTCGAAAAAGTGACGCAAGTCTGCCGGTAAAAAGAATTCCCAGCAAACCCCTACTATGGGCTTGCCGGGAATGATCACTCACTCAACTTTTGCGACGTAACGACCGCATATCGGGCAGACGCCCGTTGGTGTCAATACCCAGAGAATGCAGGATACCCGCGTACAACTCAAGTTCCGAAGTATTGCGTTCTTTCGCCGGGGCACCCGTTTCCGTATGGAATCCATAGGTCAATGCGGTCTTGGGATCGATACCGCCCAAGATGGTATTACCCTTCACCATCGGTGACAGGATAACGGAACCGTTGTTCAAATGGTGACCGGACGGGAAGAATTTCGCGGTTTTGGACGGACGAATCTGGTCACGGCCAAAATCCGAAGCGATGTACAGCATCGTACGATCCCAGAAACTCTCCCCCGTTGCCGGGTTAAATTCGGTTTGTTTCAGCATGTCGATCAACTTGTCCGCCACCATCAGGATCCGGTTCCACATCATGGCCTGAATGCCGCGGTGATCGGTGTGGGAGAAGTCAAAAGCAATGGGTGGGTTGAAGATTTTCTTCAGACTTTGTCCCGATGCTGCAAAGGATGGCCCCAGGGTCACCGCACAACTCACACCTTTGGTGATGGCCAGAAAGCCCAGGATGGCCTGTGCGTCCAAACGATCCTGTTGGTAGTTTGGAAACATCTCCACCAGCCGCTGGTTTTCCGGATTTAAGTTGAACTGTTTGTTGGGAGTAAAAAAGAGTTTTTCAATCAGATTAACCTCTTCAAACTCTTTCAACCGCTGATTGCGGTCATTCAACCACTGGCCAATGGCCGGGCTGTCCTTGAAGGTCCGATAGAAGTTACTCTGGGGCTCTAAACGTTTGTCCCGCACGTCACGGGCCAGCTCGATCAGATCCGTGGTCGGAATATCTGCAATCCCAGCGCTGGCATGAAGCCCCAGCGGCCAGTAAACCGGGTCTGTTACCGACAACTGACGGGCATAGTCCGGCAGCTCGTTATAGACACCCGCAAAACCGTAGCCTCCAGCCCCCATATTGAGGTTGGCCACCGGCAAACCTTTGCCATACTGCATCGCCACCGCTTCCGGAATGGTACGACCATCCCAGGCGCCGTTGCCGTTCATAACCCGCCGCTGCGAAGCTTCGTGGTTAACGCTGGAATTCAGCGTTGTCACCACCATCATGTCGTCTTTATGTTTTTTTACAAAGAACGACTGGTCTGTCTTGACCGGAAATCCCCCAAGGGTGGCGATGGTGGTGTCCACCTTGACCGCCCGGAAGGGAGAATCTTCGAATCGCACCAATTGACTGTCAGC
>JAKQGS010000440.1 GCA_029556045.1 Pseudomonadota bacterium
GAAATCAAGCGTCACTTTGTTTTCATACGCCCACCGGTCCATTTCCCGCCCTGCAAACTCTGGCCCGTTATCAACGGTGATCGCTTCAGGTTTACCACGGGTTATAAGCAGCCAATCCAAAACGCGAGAAACCCGCAGCCCATTAAGCGATGTATCCACCTCAATGGCCAGACACTCTTTGGTGAATAAATCGATCACCGCAAATACCCGAAACCTTCGGCCGGCCCAGAGCTTGTCCTGCATAAAATCCATTGCCCAACGCTGATTCGGACGAACCGCCATTGGCAGCTCCAACCGGGTCATGGATGCCCGTTTCTTGCGTTTACGCACCTTCAATGACAATCCGGCTTCCCGGTAGATGCGCCAACTGCGTTTGTGATTCAGCACAAGCCCTTCTCGTCGCAAAACTCCGTGAAGCGTTGGATGCCCCCAAGACCGGTGTTTTTCGACAAGGTCCTTCATCCTCGCAAGAATACGCGCTTCATCCCGATGTTGTTTGGACCGGTAATAGAATGTTGAGCGCCTAAGACCCGCGAAGCGACATGCCCTTGCTTTCGATAGCCCAAAGCGCTCAAGTAAATGCCCCACCGCTTTGCGTTTTGCTTTGGGCTTTAGAAGTTTTTTGAGAGAAGCTCCTTCGTCGCCATGAGCTCAAGCGCTTGGTCGGCCACGATCTTTTTGAGCTTCCGGTTTTCATCTTCCAGGCCTCTCAGTTTCCGGGCGTCCGAAACTTCCATGCCGCCGTATTTGGCCTTCCATTTGTAAAACGTGGCATCTGAAACGTTGTATTTCCTGCAAACCTCGGATGTTTTCATGCCCGCATCCGCCTCTTTCAAAGCGGCAATGATCTGCTCTTCGGTGAATCGTTTTCTTGCTGCCATAGGAGCCTCCATATCATGCTTTTACACCCGGAAACTCTCCTTTGCAACTGTCCAGTTTTTGGGGGGAAGGTCAGCGGTGCCATCTTGCCGTTGCTTTCGACATTTTAGGAGATGTGCATTTTCAAAGGAGAATATGATGACTTATGTCCCAGCATCGTCCGCAAAAATGATTTCTTTGGGAGCCTTATCTGGAACGGCGGCGCCCTTAAAGGAAGGAGGATATTATGATGCGTATTTTAATAAAAATGAGTATCGCAATCGTCTTGATCTGTGGTCTCCTCACCGACAAAGCATTTGCGATTGTATTCATTGATGTGGATAGCTTCGAAGTGTTTCCCCCCTCAATTCATACAAACGGAGATTGGGAAATTACTGGCGGGACATCTTATGGTTCTACCCTTGAGGGAGGGGTTTCTGTAGCGACATTTGCATTGGGAACGGCGAGCGCAGACAATTCAGAGTGGGATTGCTTGTGGGGGGGGGACTTTACCTCTTTTTCCTCAGCCCAAGAAGGCCAATTTTGGCAGAGGCGCGCCCATATTAATGGTGACCCCGGACAAGAGGCGGAGATTATTGCCAATTGGAGTTTTTTTACTCAGCCAATGTTGTATAGCATGGTCGCAGATCCCTTTTCATCCTATTCATTGGCATACGCAGAAAGTTATATGAATGGCGATGTTTACGGAGTCAACAAAGATGGATACTCTGACGTATACTATGAAGCTTTTGATGAACAGGAAGCGGAGATTTATGAGGTGAAAGGCGATACGATAAAAAAAGCAGGGTCTTTTTCTTTGGGAGTATTTCCGATTGGCGATCCTTATTATTTTATGGTCACAGGATATTTAGGAGTAAGTTTAGAATCCTTTGTGATGGGGGATGGGAGCGCGG
>JAKQGS010000441.1 GCA_029556045.1 Pseudomonadota bacterium
GGACTGGGGGCTATCAAGCGGACTCGGTGCTCGCGGTCAGCCAACGGTTCGACCGCGCGATAGCCCCTTGGCTATCCACACATTTGGCGGAAGACCCAATATTATTAAGATCATAGCCATTCGATTTGAGATAATGTCTTAGGCGGATTCCATGGGAAGTACCTATGCACAATGAGCTCTTCAGCCCAATCTTTTACGTCTAGGCAGGCACCATCCCGCGCACCAGAATCCTGATCATGGATTGCAACGTTTCCACGTCCTGATCCCCGCCCTTTGCAAAGAACTGATGATTTATCACAAACCCGCCGATGGTAAGGACCAGCATACGACCAGCAATGGCTACATCCACATCCTCGCGAATTTGTCCCCGGGATTGAAAGCGATTCAGGACCACCAACAAACCATGCCACACTTGCTCTGTCCAGAATGCGGCAAAACGCTCGCGAAAACGCTCATTGCGAAAGAGCTCCCCTAGGATCAGACGGACTCCGTGGCCATGCTTACGGACAACCGCCAAACGATCCAGCGCCACCGCCATTAACGCATCCTCTAACGTGTCGTGATCCTCTCTCAACACGGCTTGAACCTGTTGGAGTTGGGCCGGGATCATGGTCTTCAGGATCAAAGGGAAGAGAACCCGGCGCATCAAATCCTGTTTGGTGGGAAAGTATTTAAAGAGCGTTTTTTCCGTAACCCCTGCCTGACGTGCGATCTCCGCCGTGGGGGTTTCGGAAAAACCACGCTGGCCAAACAATTTTTCCGCAGCCGTTACAATGTCCTGCTGTTTTTGGGTTTGGGGCTTTTCATAGAGTTCATACTCACGCAAAAGATTTTCCATATCCAGTTTGATGCGTTGATTCATCAGCTTTGACCCTCTTTATCTTATCGTATTTATTTACTTTATTAGAATTAGGTAAAGTTCCCACTTTACTTCGCCGACGAGTCCTCTATGATTAGTATAGTGGACACTATACATCAATGTAAAGGATCCAAAAACCATGCTCGACCTGATTAAAGTGGCGATACGCAATGTTGGACGCAACAAACGGCGCACGGTTATCACCATCATTACCGTTTTTATCGGCGTGGTGGTGGTCACGGGAACCCGTGGCCTCCTGAATGGCCTTCAGGGGGAGATACGCCAGGGATTAACCCGCAAGGTGCATGGGGATCTCCAGATCCACCGGCGGGGTTATCAAGACTCCCTCGATAGCAATCCCTATAAAATTCTCATCCCCTTTGACGAATCTACCATCCGCACTCTGAAGAATGTTCCCGGAATCGAATCCTTTACGCCCCGCCTGCGGGTCATGGCACTGCTCAATCATCAAAAGAGCCAGACTTCCACCCCCGTGATGATTTCTGGCATCGACTCACAGGCGGAGCTGGCGGTATGCCCCCGCATGATACAGGCGGTACAGAAAGGGCAGATGCTGGATTCCTCCCGCGAACAATCCACCGTGACTCAAGTTGATGAGAATCTGGAGGAGGCGGTCGGGCTTGATGAACAAACCGGCGGTGCCGTCGCGGCCACAGCATCGGATGTTAAGGCCAGGGGCTACCATCAGATCATGGTCACTCCCAGTCTGCAGCGTGGCATGGGGGCGGAAATCGGTGACGAGATTGTGCTGTTAATCCAGGATAAAAACAATATGCAGCAAGCCGTCGTGGCCACATTGGTCGGCGTGGTGGATTATGGCCTGCCCAACGTCAGCGCCCGCATGGCCTGGATGGATTTTAAAACTTTGCAGGATACCGTGGGTACTCGCGGAGAAGTGTCAGAAATCGCTGTGCGGACCAAACCCAATATTCCTGAGGACCTTGTGCGCAGGGACCTTATGGCTGTGACCCCCCCTGATCAGATTGTGGAGACATGGCTGGAGCTTGGCTCTTTTTTCCGTGATGTCATGAACACCCAAAATGCCATCTTTTCCGTGATCCTCATGATCGTGTTTGTGATCGTCATTTCGGCGATTGTGAACACCTCCCTGATGACCGTTATGGAACGCACCCGTGAAATTGGCACCCTGATGGCACTGGGATACCGCAGGAACCATATCCTGACGCTATTTCTGGGGGAAGCCGCGGTCATCGGCTTTGGCGGGGGAATCTCCGGATTGGTGTTTGTGACGCTGGCCCTGAAGGGCTTGTCCATTCACGGCATCAACATGACAATTCCCGGGGCGGCCATTCCCACCATCCTTTATCCAGGGGTCAACCCTTCATTTTTGGGACTGGTTTTGTGGCTGGCCATCAAAGCAGCACTGGTGGCAGGCATCATTCCAGCTTGGCGGGCCAGCCGCATGAAACCCGTCGACGCACTGACAACAGCATAAAATCAGGAGGAGACTGCAAAATGAAGATGAACACGATGATACTTGGTTTCTGCTTGACCCTTATGACGTTTACCGTGACACCCTCCATGGGACTGGCCAAGGACGGCAGTGCCGGAGCCACCAAACCAATGGCCACAGCATTAAATCCAGACGAGATCATTAAAACAATTGAACGCAACCTCGCCCCCCCTGACGTGAAATATTCCTATGAATTTACCAATACCCGCAGTGATGGAACCGTCACTCAATATGTCATCGACTTTGAAAGCAGGGACGTGGATCGCATGAGAGGATTCTTCAAACTCCCGGAACGTGAGAAAGGTCGGGAGGTCCTGCGCCTGCAGGATAATCTTTGGACCTGGATGCCCTCCGTCGCACGGGTGGTGAGAATTGCGGATCGAGACAGCTTTGCGGGTGGGGATTTTTCCAACGCCGACGTGATGCGAGCGGACTGGAGCAGCAAATACAACGTTCATTTAGCCAAAGAAACCCCAAACCAGTGGATTCTCGATTTGACGGCTAAGTCAACAGAAGCACCGTACTCCAAAATGCGCCTCTGGGTGGACAAAAAGACGACACAACCGGTGCAGCAGCAATATTACGATGCGAAAGGCACCCTCCTCAAACGTTGTCTCTATGGTTCTGTACGGGATTTTGGCAAAATCCGACGCCCAACCCATCTGCTGATGGAAAACGTTATCAGCCGCCAAAAATCAGAGCTCAAGGTACTGGACATTAAACTCGACCAAAAGATACCGGACAGCCGATTTGTGGTCGATAACCTGGGAAAATGATATGAACCTCTATCCCAAAACTTCTATTCTGCTCATTTGCTGGATGGTTATTCCTACCGTGGCCTTTCCCCAGGAACAAGGCCAGGGCGATATGGAAGAAGCGGCAGGTT
>JAKQGS010000013.1 GCA_029556045.1 Pseudomonadota bacterium
GGGAACAACTGGTGGGGAACGCAGATATTCCATTAGAAGCAGCTCTTAGGAATGCTTCAAAAAGCCTCCCGCGCCGCAAGAAACCCCATATACGTGATCAATCTTAATTGCCACTCCGTGGAAACGGCGGTTCCGGATTCGGTCGTCCGTCCATCGGCGGCGCCGGAACCTCTACCCTGGTCACCACCCCATCCCGCGGTGTTGTGCTGGCCCGCAGTTTTTCCATCATGGTGATCAACCGCTGATTGACCTTGCCATGCACCGTGGCGGGATCATCGATGGAGCCAGCGGGAACACCCATAAACAATTCAATCGCCTGGTGGAGATGGCTGACGGACCAGAGGTGAAATTTTTCTTCCTGCACCGCAGCCACAATATCCGGCCGTAATACCAGGTGGCGAACGTTAGCCTCAGGTATGCAGACCCCTTGGGTCCCTGTCAGGCCGTTCATCTTGCAGAGATCAAAAAAGCCCTCGATTTTTTCCTGCACGCCGCCGATCGCTTGCACCGCCCCATGCTGATTAAGTGAGCCGGTGACCGCAAGATCTTGGCGGAGTGGCAAACCTGCCAGCGAGCTCAGCAGGCAAAGCAGTTCTGCCATGGTGGCGCTGTCGCCGTCCACATGGCCATAACTTTGCTCCATCGCCAGGGAGGCGGAGAGGGCGAGGGGATGTTCCTGTCCATACTGGTGCCGCATGTAACCCTCGAGGATCAGCACGCCCTTGTCAAAGCTGTGACCACTCATACGGCTTTCCCGCTCAATGCTTATCAAGCCCGATTGGCCTATGGCCACCGTTGAGGTGACCCGCGCCGGCCAACCAAAGGAGAAATCGCCGAGATCCGCCACCGTCAGGGCGTTGATTTGTCCGATGACGGCGCCGTCCAGGTTGATCAGGATGGTGCCATTTGCAATCATCTCCCGGATCCGCTCGGCAATGGCATCGGAGCGATAGATGCGCTCCGCCATGGCGGCCCGAAGATGGTCCGGTTCCACTGCGGAGGAGCCCGTTTTTTTGGCCCAGAAATCCGCCTCCCGAATAAATTCCGCCAGGACACTGAAGTCCACGGTGACCTTATCCTTGTCTTCTGCCAAACGTGATCCCAGCCACACCAGCTCCCCGACAGCCAGGCGGGAAAAGGGTAAAACCCCCTCTTTTTCTGAGAGTTTTTTGACAAACCTCCCGTAAAAATTGCCAGCATCCTGCGAAAGGTCGGTGCGATCGGTAAACTCCGCTTTGACTTTGAAGACATCCTTGAAGTCCTCATCGTAGAGATAGAGTAGGCGGTAAATCAAATGGGACCCCAGTCCCACCAGTTTGAACTGCAGGGGAATCGCTTCAGGACGCATGGCACTGATGGTAAAGATGGAATAGGGATCAAAGGTAGAGATCTCCATCGCACCCGCTTTGATGGTCTGCTTTAACTCCTTCCAGACCATGGGTTCCGTCAGGATGTCCATCATATCCACCACCAGATATCCACCGTTGGCTTTCAGGATGCTGCCTGCCTTAATGCGGGTGAAATTGGTGACCAACTTTCCAAATCGATCCACCACCCGGTCGATGGCCCCAAACAGGTTTTTATAATTGGGTTTATCTTCCACCACCACCGGTGGGCCCTTCTGATCACTGTTGTCCACCAGCACATTCACCATATAGGGGTGAAAGGACTCATCTCCCCGCAGGGACGGGGTGGCGGTTCCCATCAGTGTGTCCACGTGGGATTTGATGTGCTGCTCCTGGAATTGATCGAGGTGGTGCACGATATGATCCATCACCTGATCCAGCCAGCGGTCCACTTTGTCGTTTTGGTACCCCGCGGCGATGTCCGTAATCATCGGTTTGATGATACGGCCGGCATAGTCCCGCTCCAGCTCGTGGGTGGTTTCGGCAAACTTCCATTCCTGCTGCTGGAGTTTGATAAAGAGGGGGCGGACCTTTTCGATCACCTCATCCTGGTCGTCATTTAATTTAGCCATATCAGCATCGGAAAGTTTTTTGACGTCCTCATAGGTCATGGCATGACCTTCTGCGGTGAGCGGGGTAAAAACAAAGTTGCCGTCCGGTCGCCGTTGCAAAAGTAGATTTCTTTCGCGGGCAATCGCCTCAATCTCCTGAAGGATGTCCCGTTGTTGCTGGTCAAACACCAATTCCAGTTTGCGTTTTTCATCGCGGAAGTTTTTATCCCGGAAGGTTTTGGGAAACTCCCGCACGAGACGGTCGATACACTGATCCATATCCCGGCGCAGACGGGGGCCTTGTCCTGGCTGCAGGGGAATGGCCACCGGGTTTTCCGGCTCGGAAAAATTATTCATATAAACCCAGTCACTGGGAGTGGGTAAATCCTTGACCCGTTCCAGCAGGGTGGTGTAAATCATCTCCCGGTGCTCATAGTCCACCGCTCCCGCCACATAGATATTGTACCGGGGGTGTTGAATGCCAAGCCCCAGTTCAAGGGCTTTCAGAGCGCGCGGTTGTCCCACGATATTTTCTGGCGGCGTCAGGTCAGCCGTACTGGTGAAAGAAAGGCGGTCGGGATCCACAACAGGACCAAGGTCGTGGGGGGCCAGGCGGCGTGCCGGAAAATTTGGAAAGTCCGCGATTGGTTGCTTCATGGGAATATCCTTTTTGCATCGGCTTTATCGGTGCAAAATCTTTCATAAACCAGCTTGAAATGCAATTCCATAATCGGATAAATTAATGAAAATTAATTATTATTTTAATCGAGGTTTTAATGTTTCAAGGTTCCTGGAATGGTGCGAGCTGCCCCGTCATCCTATGTTTGATTTTTCCGCTGTTGGTGGGTGCGCAGTGCTCTCATCGTAAAGGGGATTCCTCGGCGGAGCGGGTAGGTCAATTTGCCATTGCCTTGGACGAGTTATCGGCATTGTCTCTGGTACAGAGGAAGTCAGACGGGAGCCTGACGATGGCGGCAGTGGGGGATCGTCAGCCGGTGGCGGAGATGTTTGAAATACACGATCTAAAGTTGGTGGCTGAAACCCCGATTGATTTTAGCGATGCCATAAAGGCCTGGGTGACAAAATGCCCGTCCCTGGCAACCTCCCCATGCCCCACTATCCAGGACTTAAGTCAGCAGTGGGAAGGTCTGAAGCGGGACGGCAGCGGACGCTGGGGTGTGGTGTTGGAATCGCCGTCGATCCTCTTGCTGTTCACGCCGGATGGATCCCGTTTGGAGTCCGCGGTGACCCTGGACTTTCTTGCTATTGTAAAAGACAAATCTCACGGGGTGGACGCCGGAACGTATAGTCTTGATTCATTGGCAGAGGGTTTCCTCTCTATGAGAGAGGGGCATCTGCTGGTGGTTAAAGAAAAGGATCCCCCCCTTTTGGTGGAATTTGGTCCTGCAGGGGCATCGCCGCTAGGGCTCCGCAGGGAGTCATTCCTGGCGCAGAAGGACGTTTTTGTGGTTCCTCCGTCACCCCGAACAACCTACGCTCCCCTGCGGGTGTGGCCTCTAGACTTGGGGGCCGGGTGCGATGTCAGTGAGTTGTCCGTGGGTGAGGATGGTGAACTTTATGGCTTGAGCGACTCCTGTTTTTCCATCATGCGGCTGCCGTTGGATAAGTCTCAACCGGAAACGCTCAAACCGCTGGAACAAT
>JAKQGS010000038.1 GCA_029556045.1 Pseudomonadota bacterium
GGACTCTCTCAGCACCAAGCTGGATTATTGGTCGATCTCCGTGAAAGACATCGTTGGACAGTTGAGCACCCAGGAAATCCTCAACAACGAAGGCAAATATCCGGATTTGGTGACCCGTGTGAACGGCGCCCTGACGGATGATGGTTCCTTTGTGAAGAGTAACTTCCAGAACCTCAACAAGCAGGAAAGCACCGGTGTGGATCTAGCCGTAGGATACGACGTCAACACCGGTATCGGCCGTTGGAATGTGGATGCGGTTTTCAACAAGGTGCTGCAAGCCAAGACCCAGACCTCTGCGGCTCAGCCCCTTTGCGACTACGTGAAACTGGGAACCTATGCCCCGTTTAACGCCAACTTTGGCGCGGGTTGGACCCTCAATAACTGGGATGCGGGCGCCAACGTCCGTTACCTCGGTTCCTATGAGTCCTATTCCGGTGGATTGGCGGATGGTCAGTGCGAATGGCAGAATCCTGACTCCAAGTTTAAGGTGGATGCCACCGCAGAAACCAACACCCAGGTGGGTTATACCACCACCTTCGGCTCCAAGGTTTCTCTGGGCATCAACAACCTCTTTGACCAAAACCCCGCCGTGGACAACAATGAGTCCTGGCCGTGGTATCGTCAGGGTGTTTACAACAACGTCGGTCGTTACTACTGGGTGAAGATGGCCCACGAGTTCTAAAACCATCCGGTGATTTGTCAAATATTGGTCAAGCCCCCACACCATAGCGGTCTGGGGGCTTTTCTTTTGGTCAGAGCCTGCGTAGGATGGGACTATTCTTTAGGACCTGAAAAGGGGAGTAGACCATGAGCAGAATGATCCGGATCGCCAGGAGTGCGGCTCTGGTATGGAGTATAGGGGTTGCCACATGGGGCCAGGGGGCCGTCGACGCCACCCCCCGCAATCTGAAGCAGGAGACAGCCGCCCAACGCAGTGCCGTTATCCAAAACCCACAATACGATCTGGACCTTCATCTGTCAGCGGACCAGTTGGAGTACAACGGCCGGGTGGTGGTGGCTTTTGACCTGACGAAGGTGCCGCCGGATCTCTTCCTGGATTTTGCGGGGGGCTCCATTCAGGAGTTACGCATCAATGGCAAAAACCAGGACATCAAAGTATACGATGGCAAAGTTCTCCCCCTGCAAGGAGAGCATCTGGTGGCCGGAGCCAACCGGGTGGAGGTGGTGTTTCGGCACCCTTATCTCACCACCGGCTATGGGCTCTACCGATTTGTGGATCCGGAGGATAAGCGGGTTTATCTCTACACCCAGTTTGAAACCAATTACGCCCAAACCATGTTTCCCTGCTTTGATCAGCCGGATCTCAAGGGGGTCTTCACCCTGAAAGCCACCACTCCCGAATCTTGGGAGGTGATCACCGCAGTGGCGGAATCAAAGGTGGAGCGTCGGGGCAAGGAAAAGATCTGGCATTTTCCCGCCAGTTCTCGGATCAGCCCCTATGTGTTTTCCCTGCACGCCGGGCCCTATCATAAATGGTCCAGCAAGGTGGGATCCTACCCGAGCCGCCTTTTTGTCCGCCAGTCCCAGAAAACCTTTGTGGACCATGAGGTCTGGTTTGATGTGACCCGGCGCGGTATGGCGTTTTTCGAAAGCTATTTTGGCATTCCCTATCCGTTTGCCAAATACGATCAAGTCATCGTGCCGGTGTTGGGATTCAGCGCCATGGAAAATGTGGCAGCGGTAACCTTTGGGGACAAGTTTGTTTACCGCGACAAACCCACCCGCGAGCGCCTGATGGGGCGGGCCAGCGTGATCCTGCACGAGATGGCCCACATGTGGTTTGGTAATCTGGTGACCATGCGCTGGTGGGATGACCTCTGGCTTAACGAAAGTTTTGCCACCTACATGGCCTACTTGGCCCTGGATGCGATTCCGGAATTTCGCGGAGAAAACCGCATCGATCTGGCCCAAACCAAAGCCTATTCCCTGGTGGACGATCTGAAAGGCAACACCCACGCCATCTCTCTGCCGGTGCCGGACACCGAGTCGGCGGGGGTGAATTTTGACGCCATCACCTATGGCAAAGGGGCGTCTTTTCTGAAGCAGATGGATTACTACCTGGGAGGCATGGCATTCCAGCAGGGGGTACAGAATTACCTCAAGGGTTTTTCGTATGGCAATGCCACCTACCAGGAATTTCGGGCTGCCATGGAGGGAGCCGCCAAAAAAGATTTAAAAAAATATTGGGATGAATGGGTACTCAAAAAAGGGGCTAACAGCGTCACAGCATCCTGGAAGTGCGACGACAATCGCCTCGCCGCTTTTACCCTCAATCAGGAGGTAGCCAGCGGTGACGCTGTGCTGCGGACCCACCGGATGGCGCTGGAGTTGGTGAAGGTGGAGGATAAAAAAGTTCGCCGCATTGGCATGTGGGAGGGGAACTACCAAGGGGCCACCACCGAACTGAAGGAACTCAACGGCCGGGAGTGCCCGGATCTGGTGCTGTTAAACAGCGGT
>JAKQGS010000039.1 GCA_029556045.1 Pseudomonadota bacterium
TTCGCTACGGCCACCTGCTCGTCGCGAGTGAGGGGATTCAGGGAGTATACGCCGGGGAAATCCATCAGGGTCCAATTGTCCACGTGGCCCGACCGTACTTCTACCGTCACACCCGGGAAGTTAGCCACATGCTGCTGCATGCCGGTGAGCTTATTGAATAGCAGGCTTTTGCCGCAGTTGGGCTTACCCAAAAGCAGTATCTGGGATGTTTGGCTGGTGCTGGTCATGGGACGGTGGTCCTTTCCACTTCCACCAAAGCGGCGACGTCGGAAGCGATGGAAAAAACACTGTCGCCGATTTTGTAAACCGGCGGTCCTGCAAAGGGAGTCAGGCGAACGCAGGTGACGGCTTCCCCTTCGGCAAAACCCAGTTCAATCAGGCGGAGACGATAGTCTTCCGGCATCGATGGGTGGATGCTGGTGATGGTGGCCTGATCGTTGGGGCGGAGGTCCAGCAAACTCATGGGTTTTCCTAAGGGTTCGGACAAATTTAAAGCGACTCTCATTATCATCCAGGGCCGAGGGTGGGGACATTAACGGTTTTTGGTGGTGAAGACAAGTAAAAACACCGTGTAACCAGCTGATATTTAATGTAAAAAGTCTGAATTATCAAGACCATGCCGCCTTGCGTCTGCGTCAGGTCCCCCATTTGACAGTGACGGCAACCAAGAGCATAAGGAGAACAGATCCCCACTCACGGGGCGTAAGGAGGACTAGTTATGAGAACCATACGTAGCCGAATGACCACTCTGGTCTTATTATCGTCGTTTTTAATGGCCGGTACGGCATCGGCCCATACACTGTTGATGCGCTTTTCAGTCGGCGGACAGGCGGTCAGTCCCGATGGCTTGCGGGTCAAACAAACCTGCGAGATTTACGATGATGCCATTGTGATGCATCGAAAGGTTGGTGATATCACAGCATCGGAATCCCGCAGTTTTACCTTTGGCGACAGCCTTGATGCGGTCAAAGCATCGATCAATGTGGCCTTGCTGGGTGAAATGCAGGCGGTGGATCCCGCACCGATGGGTATCACGCACGACTACTATGAAGTCTTTGGAGAAAACGGAGAAAGCCAAAGTGTGCTGGTTGGGCTGATGGATCGGGTTTTTGCAAAGAACTACGCAGCCACTGCGGATGATCTGGTGCGCTTCATGAAAATGAACTGTGTGATAAATCGCTGAATGGGTGCGGGGGAGGGGCATTTATGGCCTCTCCCCTGCGGTATTTAACTGACAATCGCTTGTGAGATGTTCAAGTAAATACCTACCACCCGATAAGACGCTTATCTCAATTTAAACTGGTTAGCGAACTTAGGCGGGTTGTGGTGTCGATGGCAACTTTGACGAGAGGTCGTTTTTCATCTTCTCGAGGCTGCTATAGGACAATAACTTCCGATAATTCGCCGTACTTTAGGCCAATTGACGATGTTCAATGGAGCCGCAATTCTCCCCCGGTACGGAGGATCTTGAAAAATCTCCAGGCAATTGGATATACTACAGTCTAAGTCTGTGTTTATTGGGGCGATGGTGAGGCTTTTAACGAGGAACTTGTGGACATTCTGGCAAAAAAATACAAAGCGGAACCCAAGTTAGCAGATCTTTGTGCGAAGTACCAGATCGTGG
>JAKQGS010000070.1 GCA_029556045.1 Pseudomonadota bacterium
GCTGTGACTTCAATTGCCCAACGGCGGATGCAGGGCTCATATCTGCGGATTTACCCCAAGCCAGACCGCTCCCGACGAATACCACCATGATGCATACCCAAATGCGTTTTACCAATGTGCTCATAATACCAACCTCCCCCATATGCTGAAAATGCTGCATCCAACGTCCTTAAAGTAGGTCGATAAATCGCTCGGGTCAAGCAATGACATCCCCAAAGGGATATCGATAGTGTGGCTATTCTCAAACCACAAAAAAATCACAATTCAAACACACCAGTTCCTCCTCCTTGGAGGGCTCAACGATTTTGTGGGCGCTGGTGATGGCGTCCAGAAACAGACGTTTGATCCGTTCGGCATCGGCACGTGCCAGAGCAAAGACTCCGGTATAGTGAACCCCCTCCACCTCACTGGTCTGCAACTTGTAGATAGCCCTCTGCCGCCAGTTGAAGTGGTTGACGGAGGTCAGGGGGGACGTCTTAGGCAGGTGAATACCCAGGGACTCCGGCAGCCATTTGCTGCCATCCTGCCGGACCACTCCGATGGCAGACAGTTCAGCCAGCGACTTTTCCACCAGGGATGACGGCAGACCCAACCGCGCCGCAATGGCTGGTACTGTGCGGATCTGGGGGATTCCCAGCACAATATGAATGGCAGCGTAATGCCAGGAGGAGTAATAGACCGCCTCCTGGATGCCCCGGGGCAAGGCTGGAGTATGGAATTTTTCCGTTAGATTCTCGTGACGTGCCCGTAGATCCCGCATGCGTTTTCTGATCCTCTGGGACAGGACTTTGGATGCCGCCCGGGCCAAATGGATCAAATCCAGAAAGTAGTCGGTATGATCATCATCAAACCCCCAAAAAGCCGCCAGACCAGCCCCATGATCCGGGGTCAATTGGACATGGGAATGAAGGGCCTGCGACAAAAAGGTACGGTGGCACCCGGCCTGCTCTGCCAGCTGGGACCGATACCCTTTGATATGGGTGTTTTCCTCAATCTTCGCGAGGATATACTTCTTATAGTCTTCGGTATCAAAAAGATTCACGCTTTCCCCTATTTGTGACTTGACGACCCCCTGGGGTCATTCGCTATGGAGAAGGTCTCAAACTGCGAGGTACACCATGACAACCAACAAATCCCAGCTATCCCTGATCTTCGTTTTCTTTGTGCTTTTCACCTCCCCTGGTTGGGGAGGATTGATCTCCAGCAATGGTCGTGTGACAAACAATTCAATGACCTGCTTACTCACCGACGAGGTGCGCAACGCCGCACCGATCACCACACTTCCTTTTCTTGTACTGGCTCAACCGCAAACTGGTTCCTTCACACTATCGATGATGGACCCGGCGGGCATGACATCGGAACCCATGATCCTCCTGGACCAGCTGACTTGCGCAGCTTTATCCAGCGACGATGAATCTCCCTTCCAGAATCAATGCATGGGAACCAGCAATCCTGGTTCTTTGCAGGAAAATAGCCACATCATCACCACGGTGAACGATGCGTCCAATTCCATTGACTTCGATATCCAGACCCCTAGCCTGGATTGGAAATTCTCGCTGCCACAGGGCCATTGCCAGATAAATCCCTGACGATTGGGATGGGTTCGTCCATTCCAAACGCTAAGATCTTGTTATCGATTATAACTCATCAAAGTTATAATCGATAATTTTTTATGCGGAATGTTTCAATGGATCAAGGACATCATTGCTATTAGATGACTCCTCATCCGAGACGATGATTTGCAGTTCATCATCGGGAAGGGAGGGTACCGGTAGTGGCGGTATACCACCAAACTGGGCGGTTTCGGATGGAGCCATTGCGGTGAGTTGACTCTCCTGACGGTACTCCACCACCACAACCGTTACATCGTCCGCCAAAGGCTGACCGTTGAAAAAGTTGTTGGCGTCCTGGATCAATCCCTCTTTAAAGTCGATGGCCCCTTTTTCCGCATTTAAAAGCACTTTTTCTAAAAGTGTCTTGCGGCCCCAAGCTTTTCCCTGAGGGGACGTGCATTCAATCAACCCGTCCGTGAACAGAATGAACTTATCACCCGGACGCAGGGGCATGGTTTCTTCCCGCAGGACCGCATCACGGGCGATCCCCAGAGAATCTCCCGCCAACTGAAGGGAAACCGGGGTCAAAGGCGAAATTTTTTGTAGGGATTTGATCTTCTTATGCACGCGATCGTCTTCCGGGTTTGCCGGCAGTAGAATGGGAAAGTTATGGCCGGCATTGGAATAGGTAATCTTGTTGTTTTTGTAATCGATCACCATAGCAAAGAGGGTCATGCTGATACTGCCTTCAACGGCATCGTAAAGCACCTTATTGAATTGCTCCAGGATCTTTTTGGGTGAGCGGCGATCCTCCAGGTTCAGAGAATTGGAAGTCACGATGGTGCGGCAGCTGGAATAAGCCATAGCAGTCACCAGAGCGGCAGGAACCCCATGGCCCATAGCGTCCGCAATAAACACATATTCCAAGCCATCTTCCCCGGCAAAGTGTCCCCACCAGTCCCCTCCGCACTCGGATGCAGGAGTAGAGTAACCAACTATAGCAATCGGACCCTTCTGGTCCAATTGTTTGGGAAACAGGGTATTCTGCACCGCATGAGCGGTTTCCAGCTCCTTTTCAAATCGTACTTTTTGGGCCTGTGAGGCCATAAGGTTTTTGATTTGGCGAGCCATCATGTTGACCGAAACCGTCAGAACTCCAACCTCATCGCTGGATGTGGCCTTCAAATTTGCATTAAAATCCCCCGCAGCGATTTTCTGCGTGGCGCTCATGGCCACACGCAAATTCCGGGTGACCCCCGTCGAGCCAAAATAACTAAAAAGGATGGCGATCAGTACGAACAGAATCCCCAACTTCACAGTACGCATCACACTCTGCTGGATAACCGCATAGTTCGCTTTAGCATCCCCTTGCACCAGCACCGTTAGGCCGAATTTGGGAATATTAAAGAACGACCCAAGCCACTCGTTCCCCCAGGAGTCCGCATAGCGCCCCAGGTATCCGGAGTCAGTGCCCCGTTTCGACAGCTTCACGATCTCCAGCTCGTTGTAGCTAACTCCTTTGGCCATCTTTTTTTCATCAAGTGCGGCAAAAACTTTGCCCTTGCTATCAATCACCACGCTTTGCATGAGGTCGGTGTTTTTCAAGGTTTTGGTCAAACCATCGATCTTAGCCACCAATACGCCCCAATAGATGTCATTGGTATTTTTGTCTTTCAAACGCCGAGCCAGCAGCATGACGGGCAGCCCCACCTCCGGGTATAAAGAAAATACCCCGATCTCCTTGTTTTTTCCCGACTGAACGAGCTCTATCTTTTTGTGCGCCTGAGCATCAATTAAAGCAAAAACCTTGATCGGATTTTTGCCGCTGAATATCTTATCAGCGGTATTGGAATCGTGGCCCATTCCCAAGGATTCAAGCCCATCATTTTTTTCCCGGTAGATTCCCGCTGCGAGAAAATCGTCGTTTTTGACGATAAATTCCTGCATATCATTCACGCGTTTTTCCAGTTCAGGAACCAGGATGGTCTGAAGCATCATCACCTGCAACTGGGTATCCCAACCGCGGAGCGTTCCCTCTATAGTGGAGCCCGACACGGCGCCATCGGTCATGGACGACGTCCGAAACTGTTCATTTAGGCGTTCGGTAAAGTATTTGGTGTTCTGCCAGGTCAGAAGAGAGACCGACATGATCACCAGCGCTGTTGTCAGATAAAACAGCTTGGCGCCTAACGATAGCAATGGATTAACTTTCATACCGCATCCCACCTGTTAAATGATCCCGACGATGCTCGTGGTTATTTCGGTAAATATTCTTAAAACTTAAGATGGTCAGCCCTGGAGAATTTTTCCCTCTTTCGATCGTCCATCCCCCTGTTATTTCAATTCTTTCTTCTTGTCATTATTAACCTCGCTATCAACCGGCTCAATTTTATTAAAGAAATTCCGATGTACCCCCCTGTGGGTTGAAAGACAGCTTACGCCCCTATCGCAACAGTCGTCAAAGACCTCGTGAGGAAGACAAACGATGAAGGGACGGATCATTTTTCTACTGATATGGAGCGCCCTGACGGGGGTGACTCTTTATTCGTTGCTGAAAGAAGAAAAGATGGTCCGAACTGGCGGCAGTCCCATCGCCACGGTTGCTCGAATTTCCGGTGATGCTCAAGTTCGCCCGGAATCCAGTATCATGTGGTCAACCGCCAGCACCAAGCAGGATCTCTTCAACAACGACTATCTCGCAACTTTCGAAGACTCCAAAGTCCAGATTCGATTTAAGGACGGGCGTAATATCCATCTGGAAGAAAACACTCAGATCATTATCCGTAGTCTTGTCAAAGGTAAAGAAAGTCTCGAGATTGAGCTTCTGCACGGTAATGTGACAGCAGAAGGCAAAGGCAAAAACAGTAAAAACCAGAAATATCTTTCCGTCAAAGCCGGTGAAAAAAAGTTCCTCCTGAAAGATGGGCTGGCCGCATTGACCGTTTCGCACGAGCGAAGTGCTCCAGAAAGTGCTCGAATCGAAGGATACAATGGCAACGTCGAAGTCATTACAGACAAGGGCGCCAAATCTATAACTGACCGAGATCTATCCGATCCCATCAAGTCAGCGGCTGAGCTAGCTGCCGAAGCGGCTCAGGCGGCTGCCGCTCAAAAAGCGGAGGAGGAAGCTGCTCGACTAGCTGCCGAAGAGGCTGCCAAGAAAGAAGCCGCAGCCAAAAAACTGGCGGAAGAAAAGGCGTTACGGGAATTAAACGCCAAAAAAGCCAAAGCCATGCAGCTGGCTGCCCTAGCCAAGCCCGCTCCCCTGCCCGAAGTTAAACCCGCAGCAACAGAACCAGTCAAAGAAGAACCTCCCAAGTTCGATCTGGTTAAACTCATGCAGGACAGCAAAATCGAGCCACAAATCATCTCTCCGACCTCCAGTCAGGTTCTTTGGAGCCTGCGTCCCCTTGCTCAGGCGGTAAAAGCGCCACTCCCCATTGTGGTTAAATTACCAGAGACGGAAACCAGCGACCTGAAATGGCGACCACTGCTGGCGGCTTTTGGATCGGCTAGCTTGGGAGCCAATTCCAACATGACATTTAAAAAACTGGGGAACTATGGTTTTGGCAATCAAACCCTCAAGGTCAGCCTGCTGGAACTGGAAAAACTGCAACTCATCAAAAAGTCTGCGGACTCCGGCAACAGCCTGCAATTCACTTTAAAGCCCGGCGTCGAGGTCTCCTCTCCCGACGGCAGCGATTCTCATATGACCTTTGCTGAGCCACAATCGTTTGAGATTCGGTCCATTGCTGAATTTGGCAACCGCCCCGTCAAACTCAGCCTGTCTAACCTCAAAACCAGCAAAAAAAATCCTGACTGGATCCTGCAAAGCAAGAATCCATCGTCAAACACCTATTGGATTCAGCTGAAGACCGCGCAGGACCTCCCACGTTTTGCGGATCTGATTGCGGGGGCCACAGACTTTAACATCACCCCAAGCTCAGGTGACAGTATGGATGGACTTGGGATCTTTATCGTCAAAAACCATAAGATCATCGGCAGTGTGGGCGGCATCGAAAAACATAAACGCGGGATCGAGCATGTTCGCAAAACCCTGGACGCCGAGGTGATATTTCAGGGACCAGCGCTTGCGTATATCGGTGGGGGCAAAGAATTAAAGGCCCTCATTAAACAAAAGGGTGCTCTGCCGGAGCGTCTTTACATTCTGAATGATGGCAAGTTTATTGGGGTGAGCGAGGAGTTTCTGCGCAAGAATCCCGAGGTTCGGAAATTCCTGACTGCACATACCTCAGCTTTTTTTACAGAGCCCATCGATGTGCTGAGCTCCAAGACGGATTGGGGTACGACCTCTCACTAAGCTAAAAGCACAATACCCTTGGTAGCAAGCTACCAAGGGTATCATATTTAAAGGCTGCGCCGTGCTACTCTCCCACAGTTAAGACTGCAGTACCATTGCCGCTGAAGGGCTTGACTTCCGTGTTCGGGATGGGAACGGGTATTTCCCCCTCGCCAAAGGCACAGCCAAATTCAGTATCATCAT
>JAKQGS010000074.1 GCA_029556045.1 Pseudomonadota bacterium
CGCCAGGGCGGTGCCGGCGGCAAAGGGTTCGGTGCTGTGCATGGATACCAGGCCCAGCGGCACACCGGTCACCAGCTCGAAGGCTTCGTTGATGTTGGAGATGGGATAGATGCGGAGAAAGCCACTGGCCACCGACTGCTGCACGTCATCGTGCAGCATCAGATTGGTGGCATTCTGATGGGGGATCAGCACGTTATACTGCTTACCCTTGCCGATCAGTTTGCAGGTTTTGTGAAACCCTTCCACCTTTTCATTAACCCCGCCAATCGACTGCACCTCACCCATCTGATTGATGGACCCGGTGATACCGTAATTCTGGCGGATGGGGATATTAGCCATGGAGCTGAGGATGGCCACCAGCTCTGCCACGGATGCGCTGTCACCATCGATGATCCCGTAGTTCTGTTCAAAACAGACGCTGGCGGAAAGGCCCAGGTGCTTTTCCTTGGCCAGAATCCCGTTGAGGATCCCGCTTAGGATCATAATGCCCTTGTCGTGGATTTTGCCTGACAGACGGCTGGCCCGTTCGATATTGATAATGCCACCGTCCCGCATCGCCGCCGTACAGGTGATGCGTCCGATTTTGCCAAAGGAATAATCCCCATAGTCATAGACCGCCAGTCCGTTGATTTGCCCGACACAGGCACCATCCACGGAAAGCAGGATGTCGGTTGAGTTCACCAGATCCAGCAGGTTCTGCTCCTGCAGATTCAAACGATAGTGCTTTTGGTTCAGCGCCTCCTGCACATGCTCCCGCTTGATGACCTTGGCCCCCAGCTCCCGGGCGATAAAATCCGCCTCGATGGTGAGGTCTTTCAACTCTCCAAACTGCGTGGACAGAAGTTTTTGATCCTCCACCTTGCGGGAGCCGTATTCCACCACCGTCGCTACGGCCGAACGATCAAAGGGTAATAACCCCTCCAGATGGCCGCGGGTGGCGATAAACGAGACATAGCTGTCGATGTTTTTCTGGGTGCGGGGCATCTTGAAGTCAAAGTCCGCTTTGATCTTAAAGATCTTGTGGAACTCCTCATCCTCATCAAACAGGATGTGGTAGATCTCGTCGGTGCCGATCAGGATCACCTTGAGGTCCAGAGGAATCGCTTCCGGCCGCAATCCGGACGTGGGTAGAAGGGAGTATTGTTCTCCCATGTCTTCGATAAATCCCATACGATTGCGGAGAACCCGCTTCAGGGTGTCCCAGATCGATGGGGTGCGAAAGATGTCCAGGGCGTTGAGCACCAGATAGCCACCATTAGCCTTGTGGATCGAGCCGCTTTTGATCATGGTGAAGTCGGTCAGGTACATGCCGTGTTCGACGTTTTTTTCGATTTTACCAAACAGGTTGTAGTAGGTGGGATTGGTTTCGATCACCACCGGTGCATTGTGGGTCAGACTGTTGTCGAGGAACACATTCACCTGGTACTTGGTGAATTTGTCGCGGTGGTCCTCCACAAAAACATGCTCTTCGTCTTCCCGTTCCTCGTCGACGACAAAATCCAGCAGGTGCTCCAGCACATCTTCCCGCACCTGCTCCAGATAGGCCACGATATTGTTGCTGCCCTGGTATTCCTGGATCAACGGATCCACCAGGGCGGAGACGATCTGATTGCCGAGATCGCTGCGCAGTTTTTCGATGTATTCCCGGCTCTCCCGCTCGATGCCACGGATCTTACGGGCAAAGTCCAGTACCTCGGGTTCAAGTTTGCCCCGTTTGTGCTCAATCGAGCGGCGGTCGGTGTCGGAAATCTTGCCGTATTCTTTTTCCGTCAGGGCACGTCCCTCGATGACCGGCACCGTTTCGATGCCCATGCGGGAGGCCTTGATGACAAAGTCCATGCTTTTGGCGAGTTTTTCCAGCTCGGAAAAAAGTTTGGCTTTACGGTCATTGGCGGCGGAAAGGTACGCATTGATGGTATTTTCGTAGTCTTCGCTCTGGAGTGCCGCCGGGATTTCCTCCTTCATGGTTTTCACGAAGGCTTCCATCTTTTTCTTGAAGACTTTGCCCTCACCCCGGGGCATTTCGATGGCGCGGGGGTTTTCCGGAGACTGGAAATTATAGAGATAGACCCAATCCGGTGGGGGTGAGGCATCGGCGGACCATTTTTCCAGAAACTGCCGGATCACACTGGTTTTCCCCGTACCTTCAATACCCGCCACATAGATATTGTAGCCGGGGCGTCGAATGCCCAGACCCATATTGATGGCACGGATGGCCCGCTCCTGGGCAATGATATCGTGGGAGGACTTCAATTCTTTTGTGGTTTTGAACTTGAACACGCTGACTGGGCAGGGGTGATAGACCTGCTCTTTAGCCAGGGGGGCGGGCAGCCGGGTTTGCGCCACGGTTTTGGAAGGTTGGGGAGACTTCGTCTTGACAGGTTCTTTGCTGGGTCTGGTCTTACGTTTCAAAGTCTCCGGCTCTCCCGCTATTGATAGGTCACATCCATCACCGCGGTTATGTTCAATTCACCTGCCACCGCATTTAATTTGGGTGTCAGATCAAATTCCATGGCCGACGGCTTCAGCGAGAGGAAGAGATTGGTCATGAGAGACTCGCCCTTGCGCTCTTCGCCTACCAGGAAATAGTCGCCATAGGTTTCAATAAAGTCAAGCGCGTCTTCGATGGCATCACGGGATGGTGTGCGTAGCAGCGTCTCAACACCGCGTTTGAGCCACTGAGAGAGTTCCTGGATATTGATTTTCTCCCGAATGCCCAGACGCAGGCAGTCACCACAGATGGAAACAGCGATATCGCGGGTCAGGCGATTCTTATGCAGACCATAAAAGTAGGTCAGGGTTTGATAGGCGGCGCGCCAGTTCTTGCCGCCCTGCAGTAGGCGCACTTTATCCATGATTTGTTCAAACGACTGGATGCTCTGGGCGATGGCCTGCTGTTCCTTACGGCGGAAGGCCTCAATCTCATGGCAACGTTTGTCACACATGATGTCATAGGCTTTATTCACCTCGTTGAACGACATGGGATCATGCACTTCAAGAGGCTTGTTCAGAGCTTCCGTCATGAATTCCAGAACACGGGGCGTTGGGGTGCCTGTTTTTTCGGCAATCTGCAGCATGTTCCATTTGGTGCTGTCGGGCCAGATTTTGAGAAGTTGTTCGATTTTGAACAAAAACTCGAGCATGGCGGTGTTCCCCCAAAGGTAATGGTCCACATGGACGGCCACCGGGTTTGCGAACCAGGGTGCCGTGCCATAAAGATTAAGATTTGATGTGAGATGCTCCTGATAGATTACAACCAGGGTCGAGAAAAAGTAAAGTTTTCCTTTTAAAATCTTTGGGATACAGATTTTTGCGGCCGGGTAGATGAGGGAAAGGACTAGGGGATTTTCTGAGGGTTTCGTGATTTCTCAAATCGATTTAAAATGCGAAAATCCCTGCCTTGATGACAAAGCAGGGATCGCACATACCAGAAATATATCAATTAGGTCCGCAATGCCCGGCGCATACGCATCATACGACGCTTTTTCCGGCCAACTTTACGACGTCCTTTGGGGTGTTTTCTCTTATGTCTTGATCCGTGCACATTCGACTCCACGATTTAGGTCAATTGAGACCGTTTTTTTAGAAACTTTTGCCAATCGGCGCAAGCTTTTTTTGTTTCGTTAAATATTATACAACAAATACAGACAGATATGGTTGATGGCATCGTTCGGATCTCCCTGTTTTAGTCAAGAAAATTGAAGTCATGTCCGATAGGATGGGTGTGACTGCCGTTACAAGGAGGCTACCGTGAAACAATCCCAGGCCGCTCGCAAGAACCGCAATGTTAAAACTCTTGTTATCGAGCCTTTCAAGCAGATGAAGCTGGGGGTTTACGTTTTGGTGGTGGCGCTGGCCTTCGTCTGTCTGACAGCACTGGTCTTCCTCAATGCCTTTTCCGAGCAATACAAACATGTCATGGAGATCTTCCAGGTGGTGGACCCCAATAACCGTTGGGAACTCATCACCAACGACGTGTTTTATACCAATATCATCCGTCTGGGGGTTCTACTCCTAACCTTTGTGGTTAGTCTGTTCGCCATCGTTTTTCGGGTGACCCACAAATACTACGGCCCATTGGTTTCCATCGAGCGTTTTGTTGAAGCCGTGTCCAAAGGGGATTACACGCAACGTGTGGTGATCCGGCGCGGGGATGAGCTGCAGGACCTAGCTGCTAAACTGAATCATATGGCCACCCAATTGGAATCCCGCCACGGAAACTCCCATCCGGGGCGCCGCAAGGAAGACCTCTCCGGTGACGATCGTCAGGTCAGTTGACCCGGCCAGTGGCAATTGGACTACCAACCATCCGCTGATTCTGATAAGACGACCCCAGCGATTGTGAAGGATTGCAGATCCACATCCGGGGCAACTATAACATTCCATGAAAACAGACTTTTTCAATCTGACTTTAACTGAGCTGGGAGATGTCCTGGTTGGGCTGGGCTATTCGCCGCGCCATGGGGCCAGCCTTTACGGGGCCATTTACAAGGGGCGTGGTCTGGAGGATCTGGCAAACTATCCGGCGGTGCCGATGGGGTTTGTGGATCGCCTGGGTGATGTCCTGAGTTTCAGCGAACTGACGGCGGAGTCCATCCATGTGTCCCGCTACGACCGCTCCGTTAAATTTCTGGTGGCTCTGCCGGATAACAATGCGGTGGAAGCCGTGCTGATTCCGGAAGATGGTCGTCTGACTTTATGCCTGTCCTCTCAGGTTGGTTGCGCGCAGGCTTGTTCATTCTGTTACACCGGGCGTATGGGACTCAAACGCAACCTCACTCCGGGAGAAATCGTTGGCCAGGTGCAGTTGGCCAGCCGCTGGGTGCAACACCACCCCGATTGGGTGAAAGACCTTGGTTTTTCGATTCCGCTCCGTATCACCAACCTCGTGTTTATGGGAATGGGGGAGCCGCTGGATAATGTGGATGCGGTGTCCACAGCCATCGCCATATTGACGGAACAACTTGGACTGGCCATTGGCTTGCGCAAGATTTCCGTTTCAACGGCCGGGCATCTGGATGGATTGAAGATGCTTCTGCAACGTTATCCCAATGTCTCGCTGGCCTTGAGTCTGCATGCCACCACCGATCGGGAACGCTCGCAGCTGATGCCCATCAACCGACGCTGGCCGATGCGGGAGGTGTTGGATCATCTGCGTCATCATCATGCCGCACATGCTGTGAATCGGACGATTCTCATTCAATACACACTGATCCGTGGTGTCAATGATTCCCTGGATCATGCGGAACGGCTGGCGGATCTGCTGCGGGACCTACCGGTCAAGGTGAATATCATCCCCTTCAACGATGTGGCGCCATCGCGGTTTCGCAATCCCGAGCCTGGACAGCTGAATGAGTTTCGTCACTATTTGCACCAGAGGGGGCTGCGGGTGATGGTACGCTACAGTAAGGGGCAGGACATCGGAGCCGCCTGCGGCCAGTTGGTAGTGGAACGGCAGGATCAGCGTCTTAGTGAAAATGCAATAAATGCCTGATTTTTTCTGAATCTGCCGGGGTTAGGCGCTGTCGTAAGCCCCTAAAAATCAACTTAATACCTTAAATTTCTTAAGATTTTCTGCGTAATGCCGATCCCTGACGATATCCCGGTGTATGTCCCGGGTGGGGGAGACATGAACAGCACGGACGGCGGCATCAAACTATCTTACAACGCGGCTCAGCGGCGCGTCAGAATCGAATTTTCTGGCGCCCAATGCCACGCGTTGGAAGAAGCGCCGCTGGACTTTATCAATCGTGCCTCCGCCAAGCTGGAATCTGAGCAGATGCAGGGGAATATCGATCACTTTGTGACCTATGAAGAGCGTTTTAAGAAAGTCTGGCAGGCGGTCCGCCAGACCTACACCAAAGTGGATGCCGGTCGCATTAAAATCGTTCTGACCCTGGGGTCCGGTGGTAAACGCTATAAATGGCTGGAGATGAAACCCCCGCTCGATGACAAAACCGCCTTTCTGGTGTCGTTCAATGCGCAAAGTGATGAGATCAGTCATGCCAAGTTTGACTGGATCAAATTACAGCTAGCGATCATGCAGCGCAAACTGAAGCTGCATAACCGCGGCAATCTGTCTCAGATTCAGGGGGCTTTTCTGCGGGCCTGCGCCGGCGAAAGGATAAAGGATTGCCCCATTGGGTTGGCGGTTTCGCTCGAGGATTCCCAAGGGCGCCCGTATAAGTTGCTGGCAAACAAAGCCCGACGGGAAATCTCCCTCGTGGTGTTTGATCACCACATTTTGACTTCACGGACGGAATTGGAAAAACTGATTCACCAGTGTCAGCAGGTGATTGAAAAAGCGAATCAGGCGGATCCTTCGCCCCACTACGTGCTGCAGAAGGACAATCTGATGGGGGTTATCGGCGACGCCCGCTTTGGGGCGGAGTCGATCGGTTTGGATCTGCCGTTGACCATTTTGGTGGGTGTTGGATCCAGCGCATCGGGAGCTGGTGCAGGAAGTCCGGCCACAGCGGGCAAAACAAAGGCAGCAACGGACGGCGGTCAGTACCCGGGCATGGGGCTCCTGAAGGTCAATGTCACGCCGGACAGCATGCAGGTGACCGCTCAGGCTTTGGATGGCAGCGTTTTCAACCAATACGGATTTCAACCCAGTCTGAACTGGATTCAAAAGGAACTGGCCCGCCTGGGAATCACCTCGGGATTAAACGATGGTCAGTTTGAAAAACTGCGGGAGATGCTGGATAAACGCGCGGATATTTCCGGGTTTATTCTGGCCACTGGCACACCGGCTAGGGCTGGTCGCGGTCCTTACCTCCACCTGTCATTCCGGGACATCAAGAGCGCCGGAGCGGAAATTGTGGACATGCGGGAACGGGCTGCGCAGGACATCGTGAAAACGGGGGAACTGATTGCGGAGATTCGCTATAAGGTTCCCAAAAGCCCGGGGCGTGACATCTTTGGGCGTGATGTTGCCGGGGCAGACGATGAAAAATTGGATGTCAATGTTGGGGAAGGCGTGCGGGCAGGAGAATCCGGACGCTTCTATGCCACCATCGATGGCATGGTGGTGGTGGAAGGCCATGGCCTGGCAGTTATGCAGCAATACGTTCACAAGGGAGATATCAACCTCAAGAGCGGTAATATCTATTTCCGTGGGCCGACGGTGATCAAGGGCTCTATCGACGGCGGGGCCACAGTCATGGTGACGGGCGACTTGCTGATCGAAGGCTCCGTCGGGGCGGCCTTTATCCGTTGTGGCGGCAATATCACCGTTGTGCGGGGCGTTTGCACGACGGAAAAAGGACGTATTCAGGCCCGCGGTGATATCACCGCCGATTTCGTCGAGAACTCCAATGTGACCTGCGG
>JAKQGS010000009.1 GCA_029556045.1 Pseudomonadota bacterium
AAATGGGTCAGTTTGAACAGGCGGTGGAAGCTTATGAAAAGTTAATGATCAAACATCGCGACAATGGTCATATTTTATACAATTTAGGAAATGCCTATTACAAAAGTGGGCATCGGGGTGCTGCTATTGCTGCCTATATAAACGCCAAGCAGCTTTTGCCCCGGGATCCGGATGTGACGGCCAACCTGCTGTATGTTGCCAGGCAGATGAACATCGGGACTTCACCTTTGGAGATTCTAGGACCGGCACCAGCTCTGGCACCTTTTGTCAAATCTTTGAACCAACGGGAGCTCATTTGGACGGTGGTAGCCCTGGCCAGCTTCTTTTTGATCCTTGCTGGCCTGACACTTTGGGACCCTGCACGACGCTTGCGCCGACTTGGTGCGGGGGTTGCCTTTTTGGGGTTTTATGCCGGAGCTGGTTTGTACCTTAAGATTAAACGTGAGTCTCATTCCATTGGGGCCGTCCAAGTGGCCCAGGCCACGGCCTATGCTGGGCCTCAGCGGGATGGCGCCTTTCCGGAGGTTTTTAAGCTTCAGGAGGGCTATCCTGTCCGGGTTTTGGATGAACGATCCTCTTGGCGCCTCGTCCAGTTGCCAGATGGGCGTAAGGGTTGGCTGGATGCCGCCGAAGTGGCCACCCTCTCCGGGGATAAATTTCTGCCTAGTTCAGGAAGTCAAGGACCGGTTTGACCCCTCACCCAGAGCCTCATGGCTGGTCTGTAGAGAATATTTTCCGGGAGTCCGAATTTTCGAGAAAAGATGGTATACTCTTAAGTCAGATCGAAGCCCAATATTCATTGCCACCGGATTGTTCAGAATATGAGGAATTTCAGGGGTTACATACTACCACTGGTCGCCGCAGGAGCGGTGGCTCCTCTGGCATTTGTGGCGTATGGAGCCGACTTGCTGCCGTCTCCCCGAATTCCAACCAAAGTGGTGCCTTCCAGCGGTTTTACGGATATCCCGGTTCAAAAAACTCCTACTCTCAAAAAGCATGACTCCGCTCCCGTGAACAAGGAAGCGGTGGTTGATTCTGAACTAGATGCCTGGTTCAATCGCTATCAGCAAAACAAAAATGCGATGGAACTGAAGGGCGACGAGCTCACCAAATTCAACAAAAAGCTCGACGAAGTCAGCCGACGTCTGGTTCTACTGCGCCACTTGGATACCGATAGCAAAGTCAAAGTCAAAATCATCAACGATACCCTAAAAGATTTGAATGGCGCTGCGGAAAAAACACCGATGCGGCAGCACGTCCTTTTTCCCTACCTGGTGGACGAAATTGTAGACAACCATAAAATCAGCCCCGAGGATTCAACTCGGGCCTGGAGATATTTGCGGGATGAAGGCGGAAATAGCTGTCCAACGCGGCGCATGATGCTGCGGGATCTCGATATTGGAGCCACCGGACGATCCGTGGAAGACAGCCGTATTCTGTTGACAAGGATACAGCGCTATAAATCGAAACGTTTCCGGGAGCTGGCATTGGAATCATTTGTCGGAAATCTTCCGGAAGATCATCGGGCTCCTCTCAAGCCGGATATTCTTAAAATGGCAGCCGGATATCCCAAGATTTTGCAGGAATATGAATGGATCAGTGGTGTCAAAGCGATCAAGGATGACGATGATGCCGCAGTCGCCAAATTGCAGGAGCCCCAAAAAAGTCTGGCTCATGCCCGTCGCGCAGCGATGCGTCGGCTCTGTGCCAACAGTCAGAAACATTTTACAGCTGCCCTGAAACGGGACAAGTTGCAAAAGAGTTTTGACGATGTGGAAGCGACCGCTATCAAAATTGAAGCCTGCTATCGCTCGCAAAGCCATCAAGCACGACTGAAGTTCTGGCAGGAAATCGAGCAGCCGCTGCAGGAAAGTTATGGATTTCCAGGTCTGGAAATGGCCCTGCGGCGGCGTGGCTTGATCCTCTGGGGGACGGACTCATTCGAGGAAGCCCGTTCCATATTTCAGCGCATTCTGGTAGAGGGGGAAAAGGCAAATAATCCCGAAATCGAATCGCGAGCTCTGTTCACTTTTGGGCGCATTGAGGAAAATGGCGGTAAATATGAGGCAGCCATCGCCCATTACGCCAAGTATAACGAAAAATTTCCCACCCATGAAGAAATCGAAAATGTACGCATTTCGCTAGTAACATTGACCTCTCTGGTGGGTAAACCGCAGGATGCTTTGAATCTGATCGAAAAATTTGTGGAAGAAGAAACCAAACTTCCCATCGATAAGCGGTCTGTCAACGTTCTCCCCTTTGCTCTGTTTTGGGGTGGGCGGGTTCATATGAGTCTGGGGCATCAAGATAAGGCCATCGCCATGTGGGGCCGGGCGGCGCAGGAATTTTATTCCACGTTTTATGGTTCATTGGGCCATTTCATGGTGGAAAAAGTCACGGGTAAAACATTGCCGCTGTCAGCATTTGGTAGCCAGCCATTTGATGAGAAAAAACTCGAGGCAAAACTTGATGCTGACGGCCAGTTGACTTATCGGCGGGCCAAAGCTTTGCTGGATCTTGGTCTGAAGAACGATGCCCGCTGTGAGATGAAGGAGCTGGAGGGGGAGGATACCGAGTACGTTAAGGTTCTGTTCCGTTCCATGTTGCAATTCGTGCTTGGTGACTGGTTGGATGCGGTGCGTACTTATGCCGGTTTACCGAGGTCTTACCGCAATACGCTTCCCTACGGTATGGAGCGAATTCTGTTTCCCAGGACGTATGAAGATCATGTGGCGAGCTACACCCGCAAGCTGGAACTTGATCCGGATATCGTTTTTGCCATCATCCGTCAGGAAAGTGTCTTTAATCCCCGAGCAAGATCCCCTGTTGGAGCCCGAGGTTTGATGCAACTGATGCCGCAAACCGCCCGTATGGAAGCTAAAAGTTTGCGACCGGACTATATAGCCCCCGATCACCGGAAATCCATCGCCCGTCAGATCAAAGATGAGCGATCCCTTGAGGAAGCTGAATTTAATATTTCGTTGGGGGTCCACCATGTGCATCGCCTGCTGGAGCGTTACAAGAGTCCAGTTTTTGTCCTGACCGCCTATAATGCCAGTCCCAAGGCGACCGAACGTTGGTTGCGGACCATCGGTACCGATGACATTTTAGCTTTTATTGAACAGATTCCTTATCGGGAAACCAAAGCCTACGTAAAACTGGTGATGCGGAATTATTTCTACTACAAACGCTGGTATGGTGACACCAAAGAGCGCCTGACACACATCGAGCCATTGGTGAATAATATTCTGGTGAGTCAAACCAACAAGCCGGGGCAGGCTCCAGCTGCTTCTCTACCCGCGGAAATCGCTCCTGCCGAGATGTCTCCTGTCTCTCACGATATCCCCTCAGACACGAAAGATAATGGCACGTGACTTCCTTCCGCTGGGGTAGAATCCACGGTGAAAATTTTGGGATCTTATGGGTAACAGCATGAAATTACGCCGCTATATCATGTTTTTTGGTCCTGATTTTTTACTGATTTTTATCCTTTTGAAATGATTAAATAAAATGACCACTCAGGCAAAATTCTCCAACAGCCGTTTTTGTAAGAATTGAATCTTGCCTAAATCTGGCAATAAAATTAATTGATTAAAAAAATGTTTTCAGAAGTGGTTGAGCTGCGCCGAGAACCCCCCCTGAGAGTTTTGTCGTCGCTTTGTGCGGTGACGCTGTTTTCACACACACGGTGGTCTATCGTTAGAGGGGGGGGACTCATGAAAGCCATAAACGCGAAGGGACGATGGGTGATCGTCTTGGGTTTACTGGCAGGTTGCAACGAGGCGGATTTTTCCGGCAGTGATTCAATAGGGCAACCTAAACCAACGTTCGAAGAAACCGCGGTCCCCTGTGATACCGGCAACCCACACCAAACCAAACACCTGCTGGTGGAAACCAGTGAGGCGGGCAGCGAGGTTAAAATCACCGGCAGCTTTTGTGCGGTAGGGTTAGATCAAACCGCCTTTGTTGGTCCTCACATCGCCTTTCTCGTCGACTACTCCGGCTCCATGCAGGTTGTGGACCCCCTGCGGGAATCCTGCATGCGGTTTGAAGCCGCCAAGGCCCTGTACGAGTCGCTGGAAACACGGTTTGGCGACAAGATGGATAAGATCACCTTTTCACTCACTACCTTTGATGGTAACGCCCAGCCGGCCTCTGGTGGAGTGATTTCGTCCCAGCAGTTTAAGGATACCTATCTGAACAAAGAAACTTTCTGTCGTTCCGTCAATGGCGCCACCAACTACGAAGCAGCCTTTACGGTTGCGCATGATTCGGTACTGGCTAACCTCACCGATATTCAGGACAAGCATGTGTTTATGCTGACCGACGGTGTGCCCACAATGTTTGGGGTTTCCGGGTTGCTGGGTCAGTGTAACGAAAAGGATCCTACCGATTTACGTTGTGCGGATGCTGGAGCGGCTGCCGCTGATAAGCTCAGCCAACTGGAAAACCTGAATCTGAATGTGCTGTTCCTGATCAATCAAAGCAATCAGGCGGAAAGCGAAAAAGCCAAAGAATATCTGGAGACTCGCATTACTAAAAATCCGGACAACGTCAAATTTGCGGGCAACGCCAAACAGGCGGCGGATTTGATCAAGGAATTTGAAGAGCCGGAATCCAAGCCGACATCGGATGTGGACGCCACTGCTAAGGTTGAAGGAGATTTGGGTGCCACCCCGCTCGTCAAATTAGAGAATAAAGGGAACGGGGTGTGGACCTTTGAAACCATCGTTATGGTTCCTGGACGCGATGCCACCTACGTGCTCAAAGTTGTTCCGACCTCTGGTGGCTCCGATCTGGGCATGAGCACCGAAGTGGAGTTAGAAGTCATAGTGGTGGACAACCCTAAGACCACCGACAAGCCCACAAATTAATGCGCCTACTCGCCTGGAGACCGCCATCGGATCTCCAGGTGCGTGCGGGGGCGTCTTTCCCGATATGAATGTTCATCGGGATTTTCACTATCAAACAATTCCAAGAGTTCCGGAGATGGCTCGCGCATTCGCCACTGTAGCCCGCGGGGGACGATTCGCACGGAGTCAGCGGGATGATGCTCCGGGTAGGTATAGACAGCATCGTCAAAACTGCTGGCCCGCTGCACCGGTCGAACCCTCCGCATCATCAGGTCATCCAGGATCATATTTTGGTTGTCGAGGCCTTTACGATAAACTTTTAAAGGCACCGTTGATATTGCGCCCTCGTTTTGAAAACTTGCCAGGGCGGCACGGGTGTATGGGCTGGCAAAAACCACGTCTGAAACCGCCCGCACCTGCTCCTGGTTCAGATTCTGCGAGTGAAAGGGCAGAAGGGTTTCGAGCTTTTGGTATGTGAACATCAGTTTTCGACCATCCAAAGACAAGTCTTCCAGAAAATCACGGGTCGGTTCCGGGGATGCCGCCAGAGTGCCACAATCCACCGTCTGCTCCAGATGCCGTAAAAATTGCCGCTTGGCAAAGCAGGCAAAACGTTGCTCCTGATCCTTGTATAAGGCCTGCAGGTTCTGGTTATTGCCGGCATAGAAACCCTGTCCGTCCAGCAAAGCGGCATCGCTGAATCGATCGGGGAAGATCGTTTCCTGCACGGCTGCATTGATGGGTAAGAGATGCCCCAGTCCACCCGTCAATGCCGGACTGTTGCCCTCCGCTGTTCGAGGCTGGCGGTCGTTAAAATACCAGGCCACGAGGCCTGGTTGATAGGGTACTTCCACCAACCGGAATTGATCAGCCAGGGTCGTGCCACCCCGTTCCGTAAATAGGGCAAATCCCATCGTGCGGGTTTGACGATCGCTATTATATCCTTCTTCGGGACGTTGAGGGACTCGCTCGGGATCACGGTACTCCAGAATATAGAACTGCTGGTGGGAGGCCCGATTCCCATTTTCATCGGGAGCATCCAACTCGGGTTCAGGAACCACCACAACGGCGCGGTAAACGGCCTCTTGCCCGTTGGGTATGATCGATAGGATATCGGCGGCTGGTTCATCAGCGGGCGAAGCATCCGGGGCGACCGAGGGGCCAGCGTAGGGGATTTGAGCGCTCACTTGGTTACGCTGCTGGCGGGTCACCAGATTACTGGTTCCCAGATACAGCGACGTATCTTCTCCCTGCCGCACCACGTGGGGGGTCAGCCAGCCTGCAAGAATCTTTTCAAACGAAGAAAGCTCCTGAGGCTGAGTTTCCCCGATTTCTGCCATCAGGTTCCATAAGGAGGCGGAATTGCCGCCGCTCAGAGCGTACACATCCGGCATGGCCAGAGAGTGCAGGAACTCGTGCGCGTATGTGGCCAGATCGGAGTATTCCGATTGCATATTGTAGTCGTACGCGTGAATGGTGTTGTTGATGCGTTGCCCCAAAGGCTCCCGCCGCACACCGTTGACCAGCGGTCCCTGTATCGGCATAACCGTTGTGATTCCAGAACGATGGGGCCACAGTCGTTCAAAACATTCACCAGCTTTCGCTCGGAGAGTTTCACTGGCGTTGTCCGGAAGCGGATCGTAAATCGCCTGGCAGCTGGCCTGGCTGTTGCCGGCATAGATCACCATAATGGAGTCCACAAAACCATCCGGTTCGTTATAGATTCCATCCTGATCAAAGTCGATGGGATCCCAGCGGTCAAATCGGGCCCACCAGGCTTTTTTGTCGACAATATTAGCATCGCGGTCGACCGCCTTTTTGACCTCGTCAATGGCATCCACCACCAGGTTTTGTGCCTGCATGTCCGGACCGGAGGCTTCGCTGGCAGCCCCATAGTAGGCGCGAGGTTCTGGCACGGTGACTGGCGGAAAAACCGTGCCGTACAGGTTAAAGCGTCCGAGGGAGGCATGGCGAAAGTAAGTTGTGAGGGTCAGGCGTTCCGTGCGGCGTTCGTCACTGGCATCGTCGCTACCAAAAAGATAAACGTCGGCCCGTGAGAGATCCGGACGATTGAGAAAACCTTTGGTAAAAAACTCCAGATCCTGAAAAGGGAGATCTTCAAACTGCACCGGGATGACCAGCGCTTCATAGTCACCCACCATGGGGGTGATGCCAGCCCCGTTCCCCGCCAATAGCTGCGACAGGTTTTTTCGTGCCAGTGAATGCGTCGTCAAAAAATTCTGCAAATCATCCTGGGCTTTCTTCAGTTCGGATTGCCGCATGGCTAGGGTTTTGGAAGCAACAAGCCCCCGCGTCGGTGTCAGCAGTTCCCGCTGCTTTTGTCCCACCTGGTGGGAGAGCTGGTTGAGTTGTCTGTCCTGGGAGGGCGTCGGTGCCGTGCAACTCGACATCAAGAAAATGGCTATCATCATTTGATTTAATCGTGGCATGAAGGGCTCCATACATCGCGGTTTCTAGGGGTAAACCCTCACCGATATTTATGGCCTACTACGGAATGATTTTATGCGGAATATTTTATTAATTTATGCAATCAAATCGTGACGATATAGAATCCCACTTTATCCTAAATAGGGCGATAGAAACGGCTAAGTCCCAAGGGACTCATCGCTTTTTTTCAGGATTATTTGATATGAGGCTCAATGGATTTAACGATCCATTGAGCCCCAGTGAAGGCTTCTTTAGCATCTTCCTCGCTGTAAAAATCCGAGGGGGTCAGGTCCTCGCTTCCATAAAAGGCAAGTTCACGATCTCGGCGGAGATTTTTTGAAATCTGCGCCATCTTCCCAAGATCCTCTTGAAGGGAGGTGGGAAGGTTGGATTTTTCGTTGATTAATATGGCTGAGACATCGTGAACGCGAGGGGGCAATATATTGTAGCTTCTCAATAAGCCTTTAAGCGCAAGCTCTACGACTTCCTGCGATTCGCGAACCACATCAGCCCAACTTTTTTCGGCCATTAAAACTTGAATTGACAGCAATCGCGCTTTCGCGCGGAAGAGGTAGTCTTGTGCGAGTGATTTATTTTGCATGATTCAGGCCACTCCCTTAACGACCCAATAGTTATGACCTTGGACTGATTTGCGTTCCAGCCTACCTTCGGCGATATTTTTACGAATTTCCATCAACTTACGGGATATGGTTAAGTCGTGTTCGACGATCACGACTCCATCCAGTGCTGCTTCCGCCCAGATGCCTCCCACCACCTTGTTTGTTGGTGGCAGGTGCACAAATTGTGGCTCAACCACATGCTCGTTATAACGAAGCGGAGATTCGTCCCATTGTCTGTATAAACGCGGTGACAGGGTTATCGATTCCTTTATGACAACCAAAATATCAATGTCGGAATTGGCATGATGGTCTCCCCGAGCCCAAGAGCCAAAAAGAACGAGACCTGCCAGATCAGAACCAACGATTGCCGCTGTTTTTTCAAGTATGAGGCGCACCAACTGCGAATTTTCCTGCTGGGGAAAGGTGCTGAGGCGAAATGCGCAGTATTCATTCAAGGACATCCTGGCCTCACGCGCGGCGTTCTTGAGTTCGGCATGTAGTGCCGGTGGCATCCGAAGGACAAACTTGCCGGAAAGTTGTTTTCCCATGAAACGTACCCCTTGGTACTATTGTAATGGCTTCTAGTACTAAAAGGCAATCATGCTCACACAACAAGCCGTATACGGCATAAATTTAAATCAAAGAATACAGTGTGTTATGATGATCAAACGTCTGATATCACGCACTAAGTTATTTGTTTGAAATGGCAACCCAATATCATTGCTCTCGAATCAGGTTTCTTACTGTTTTAGCCCAGCCTTAACCCCATCGAGACAGACCTGGGGGCGGGTGTGACGGCCACACATATACCCCATCACTTTGTTGCGCCACTTGGGGTCGTTGGTCAGAAAGGCTGGCGTGTGCCCGCCTTTGGGGATCTTAACAAACTTTCTTGGAGCGTTTTTAAATTCCTCATAAAGCTCCTGCCCCAGTTTGTCATCCACGATGGGATCGTTATCTCCGTGCAGCACCAGCACCGGTGTGCGAACTTTTGCAGCGTAGCGATCGGGGCTGGCGCCGTCCGCCACGATAAACGACAGCGGCCATTGCAATGGCCATGTGAGCCAGAAGTCCCCGAGTTTGTCACGGGCAATGCGACGGTATGAGGAAAAGCTGCTTTCGATGATCAAAGCTCGCAGATTGGCGGGGGGAGCACTGAAACGGGCGACGGCGGGCACGGCCACAGCCCCTCCCAGGCTCTGAGCAATGATAAAAAAGTCTTTGTTTTGTTTTTCCGCGTATTGAATGGCAGCCACGCCATCCCGAATCAGACCATCGGGATCGGGTTCTCCAGCTGATGCGCCGTATCCGCGGTAGTCGAAGGTGACCACCTCAAATCCATAATCCAGCAGCCACTTCACAAAATAATAGTGGGTACTCATATTCTGGGCATTACCGTGAAAATGCAGAACCAGGGAATGGGACGGAATCTCCGGACGTATGTGCCAAGCCTTGATTTTCATCTTGTCGCGGGTGGTCAGGGTGATTTCTTCATACTCAAAGCCGTCTTGACGGGGGGTGGTGCGGATGATGTCGTCAGGATAATAGAAAAAGCTGGAACAGCTGCTGCTGATCAGGGCAAAAAAAACAATCGTCCATGCGCGGTAGATCAGGGGCACCTTGTTCCTCCCAAGGATAATTTGCCCTGATTTTGGCACTTTTGATCTATTCTGTCACCCTTGATTCAATCCTCTAATTCACCGACCCGCGCAAAAAGAACTGTGTGCCGTACCAGCGGTTGCCCGACTTCCAAACACCGGCCCCCATGATGGTGTACGTGTTGAGCATGTTGGCCCGGTGCGGTGGGCTGTTGATCCATTGCTGGACCATATTTTTGCCAATCAGATCTGCGACGGTGGAGAGGTAGGTGTTGTAGAGAACGTTTTCGCCAATATAACTGAAGCTCAAAGTCAGGTCGGGAAACTGTGTGTCAAATGCTGCCAGGCGCTGCTGGGGAAAGCCGTCATGGCTGATGGCTCCAGCCTCTGCCTGCTGACGGGACCAGTCCCGGGCCACCCAAGACACATGAGGTTCGTGGGCGATGGGAGACAATCCCCCCTCGGATGCACGAAACTCGTTGGTGTATTTAACAATCGCCAATTCAATCTCACAGGTCATTGCATCCCCGTCGATGCAGGTTTTGGGCTCATTTTGAGTTGGATCGGTATCGGTTGAGGGGGTGGATGTCCCAGACCCGGATGGCTGTGTGCCACCGGGCTGGGACGTGTCGGAATTTGAACCATCGGATGAAGGAGTGCCTTGACCGGTTTGACCGCCATGAGCGCCAGCCCCCTGATCAGCGGAAGTGGAGGATGGCTTCGTCCCCGCAGGACGTCGAGGCGGATCTTCTGTGGAGCATCCGAAGCTCAGCGCTAAAAAAGCGCAAGCCACGAGCCCCTGCCGTTTTAAACGCAAGGCATAGGATAGAGTCACGATGATAGTCCTCTAAATTATTCCCTTCGAACGATGGAGCCATGCCATAGGCACGCCCGACATAAGAGTTTCTTCGGCAGGCTTTTGGCAAAAATGAATAGCCAGGATAAAACGGGTGATAAATTAGCTGGTTGAACCTGGCCAATTCCGGGGACTGATGGCCCCCCAGATTTGAGGTTTTATGATTGAGGTAAATAAACTAATGATTTCAGTATGGTAAATTCAAAATCGCAGGGACTATTCGAGTGACTTCCTATGGCCCCGTCTGTGCTCCCGGTTGGTTGTGAGGTGCCGCTTGGTCACACAGCGGATTTTTAAGGCAACGCTCATAAATGCCTTGGATCAGGGGCACGGCATGAAGATCAACCCCAAATCGGAGCGCGTTGTACACCTGAGGCACGAGGCAAATATCCGCCATGGTTATAGCCCCTCCAAAACTATAGGTGCCGCTGATGCCAGTTTTCAAGCGCACTTCATAAGCGTTGAGTCCGGCAGTGATCCAGTGGTGGGCAAAACGCTGCCGCTCCATCGCATCCGCCGACACAAACTGCTGCACCTTCAGGTTTTGAATAGGCTGCGTTCCCGCGCCAATGATGTCCACCAATTCCCGGACTTTCAAACGCGACAGGGGATCCTGGGGCAGAAGTGGGGGATTCGGAAACGCCTCGTCCAACCATTCCATAATCGCCATCGATTCCGAAAAGGGCACCCCGTCAATCATCAGGGTGGGAACAGCTCCGGAAGGATTTAATCTGAGGTATGCAGAAGAACGGTGCTCGTTTTGCAGGAGGTTCACAGGGATTGATTCGTATTTTAGTCCCTTGATGGCCAAAGCCCAGCGCACGCGCCAGGAGCAGGAGGAACGCCAGTAGTGATACAGCTTCAGTTGCGGT
>JAKQGS010000095.1 GCA_029556045.1 Pseudomonadota bacterium
GATTTTTCAATCAGAAAGCCTGTGAGAAACTCCAGAGATAGCTGTTTGGCAGCCCCATCGGGGGTCGTACCGAAACGACTGATAAAGTCTGGAATAGCTGCGAATTTGTCGCTGGCGTAAAGATAAAAGCCCACGTTAAAAATCAGAGCCAGACTGACCCACACCACCGACCAGATGGCGGCTTCCTTAAAGGTGATGGCATGGGGTTTTTTATGAAAGATACCGAGATCCATTAATAACAATGCCAACACAAAAACCACGAACACCAAATAAAACCACCAGTAATCCACCATGGGGAAAAATGTATGTCCCACCGTTTTCTCCTATGCCTTGTTATTGAGGGTAGCCGCGCCGGCGGATAAAAAACTCATCGCCAGGGTGCCCCCTATATTACGGTGGATTCCTAATATTGCTAAAATAGATATTAGATATTTTTATATTCGTTTTTAGCGAATTAAAGGCTAATCCTGTTTTCCTCAAACGAAGCCGTGTTAAACTGGCTCTCTATGACTCACACTCCACATCATCCAAAATCCGAAGAATCCGTTGGACGGCTGTCTGATGACTTTCGTACCATTGGAGGCATTCTGGAGCATGAATCCGTCTCACTCGCGCAGATACTAAAACTGCTGCATGGCCGAGGCCAAGCTCTGTTGATCCTGTTTTTGGCGTTACCCTTTTGTCTGCCGATTCCCCTTCCTGGGCTGTCCTTTTTTTTCGGTTTAATCATAGCCACCCTGGGCATATCACTTGCCACCGGCTATCCCCCGTGGCTGCCTCAATCTTGGATGGAGCGCCCTCTGCCCACCACCACTCTCAGTAAAATTTGCACTTCGGGGCAAAAGATACTCGCCCGGGTGGAGCACATCATCAAACCCCGTTTCACCTGGGTGCATTCCTTTCGCGTGATTCGCATGGTCAACGGCAGCATCATCACCTGCTGCGCTCTGCTCCTGGCACTGCCGTTACCACCCGGCACCAACTTTCCCCCGGCGTTATCCATCCTGTTGATTGCCATCGGCACCCTCGAATTGGATGGCCTGATCCTGGGATTTGGCTACGGCATGTTTGGCCTAAATCTGCTGATGTTTGGCTCTCTCGCGTTTTATGGCTTTGATGCGGTACAGAAGTTTCTGATATAGGCCGGTATGTCCGGAACCAAGTCTCCGAATTTATTTCATAATTCTCCCCAAAATTCTTACCTTTTGGTCACTTAATTTTTTTTTGCGTTCCCCCTCAATTTTTGCGACACGCCGCCGAATTTAAAGACATATGCCGGATTTTCCGGATTGTCACAATTCGACGAGGGGGCATCATGCATCGGCGGTATCACGTGGGGATCATCGTTTTCCTGCTGGCGAGTGTGTTCACCAGCTGTACGAAAAAAACCACATCCTCCCGCTCCAACGGTACGGGGCCAGTCACAACGGTGCCTGATGACGGAGCACCAGCGGAGGAACCCCATAAGGATCAGCTCAGTGTGGATCTCCCCCCCATGGAGACACCACCGGAAGACGATACGACGGTGACCCTCACCGCACCGGTTGCAGGATCGGTCACCAGTAGTCTGAACGGTGTGGAAGTGGGAACCCTGCAGATCGGCATGGGACTGTTTGCCCGCCTTGGTTTGATAGCGGGTTCGTCCACCCAATGTTCTGCTGGTTCATTTGACGTCAAATTGATCGGCTCCGGGGATGGCGCACCCTATCTCGATAATGTGAGCTTTGCGGATGCCGCTTTCTCCATTCCCAATATGCCGGTCTCTGACGAAGGCATGGTGACCTTCACCTGCGGCGAGG
>JAKQGS010000098.1 GCA_029556045.1 Pseudomonadota bacterium
CGGAAACAGCCCTTGCAGACCTGGTTTTCCGTCAAAATGTCGGGCTGGTGATTGGCGGTGTCAGCCGCGCTGAGGCCGCAGCTCTTGCCCCATGGGCAGACAAGTTGATGTTGCCCATGCTGATGCTGAGCCCCCCCCAACCGACACAAAAGCCATTGCGCAATGTCTTTCACGTGTTTCCCAATGAAGCCCAGATGGCTGAAAGCATGACGCAGGCCATTGTCGCGCAAAAGATTAAACGACTGGGAATCCTGCAGCCTGCCCGTTCGAAACCCTCCAAATTTATGGGACACCTGTTGGCAAAACTTAAAACCGCCGGGATCAACACCGAGCTGGCCGCCACCTATACCCCCAATGACTATGAAGCCATGGAGGCGTCCGCCCGCAAAATATTTAAAATAGACATGAACGAGCGCCGGGAGGAGTATGAAGAACTTTACAAAACCGCGAAAGAGGGGGCGCAGAAGTCAAAGGTGCCCTTTGATTCGCGACTGGTGTCCCTCCCCCCCATCGTTGAAGTGGACGCCATACTGATCCCGGACAATTTCCGCACTGTGCGTTACTTCGTCAAGATCTTCAAATTCCTCAACGTCAGACGTATGCCCCTGATCGGCACGCAGGAATGGCGGGCGGCCGGTCTGGTCAACCCACCCGAGCCCTATCTCGAAGGTGCCTTCTTTGGGGATTACGTCGGTTCATATGCCAAACTCCCGGAAGGCATCAACGTGGTGACGCAGGGATCACCGTATTTTATTGCCGCCCAGGATTCCAATACCGTTGACTTTCAAATCATCGGCCATCACGCCATGCGTTTGGCTTATGATGCCTTGCGCGGCAGCAAGGAAACCCGCAAAAGATCCCTCAATAAAACCCTGGCAGGATTGGAGATCAAACAATCCCCATTTTTTCGACCGGGGCGTGCGTTCAGCCCCAACCGCACCGCCAACTGGCCGTTTTTTCTCTTCCGGGTCCGCAAAGACGCCATTGAATTAACTCAATAAGTAATCAATCTGCGCAAATCCCATCTGCCGCAGCACCGGCTCCAGCTTCTGAGCCGACGCTGTGCGAGCGGTAAACACGGCGGTCTGCTCCGTCATGTTTCCATTATGCTGCATCGATGGCGGCAACCCATCCAGAATCTCCTTTAAGCGGAGCGCAATGGCTGCCCCCGAGTCGATCCAGCGGACGCCTTGGGGGGCCAAAGCCGCCAGTTGATCCTTGATGAGGGGAAAGTGGGTACAACCCAAAACGATGGTGTCGGGAATCTTGCTGGGATCCGCAAAAAACGGCTGCAGTATCTTCTGAAGCTCAAGACGGTCGATCGCTCCGCCGGCCATCCAGTCCTCCACCATTTGCACCAACACCGATGACCCAACCCGGTGGACGGTGCATTCCGCCGCAAAGTTCCGGATCAATTCGTCGGTATATGGCCGCTGGACCGTGCCGGGGGTCGCCAACAGTCCGATGATCTTGTTGCAGCTGATCTGAGCTGCCGGCTTGATGGCGGGGACAACACCGATGACCGGAATTTTAAAATGGGTGCGGATAAGCGGCAAAACCACGGTACTGGCAGTATTGCAAGCCACCACTACCGCTTCGCTGTCAAAACGATCGATCAATCGCCGCAACACCGCCTCAACCCGCCCGATTAAATCATCTTCAGCTTTAAGGCCATAGGGAAAATACCCGTTATCGGACGCGTAGGTTACCCGCAGGTCCGGCATCACCGTTTTAATTTCGCGATAGATGCTCAATCCACCGACACCGGAGTCAAAGATCAGCACGTTATGTTGGTGGCTTTTGAGATGCACCGTGATCCTCCGCTATCGCGTCCGGTTAACGCCAAGTTTTAACAGAAAATAACCAGCAAACATCGCATCTTAGATTAATAAACTCAAGTGAAATCAAAATTTATGCGATAGACGTTTAGCAAAAAGGTGCTGGACCGTCCGCACCCATTCCCCCGAACGCCATGCCAAGAAAGCCACAAGTATGGTCCTGAACAACCGCTCCTGCGTCCTGTTTATCGACGATGATCCTGACATTTTGTGGGCCCTGGAGCACTTAGCCACACAGGAAGGCTATCAGGTCATAACGGCCTCCGACGGTAAAGTGGCTCTTTCCTCCGCGCAACTGGATCAGGTGGACGCCATATTCACGGATATTGAGATGCGCCCCATGAATGGCATTCATTTTCTGCAGGAGTTGCGCCGCCTCGGACACGAAACCCCGGTGGTATTCATTACCGGACACGCCACCCCCCAAAACCTCAAGTCCGCCCTGCAGCTTGGGGCGGTCGATTTTATTGAAAAACCTTTTCAGTTTAACACGGTGCGGAATGTGGCCTACCGGGTGATCGAGATGGGAATCCGTCAAAAGGAAAGCCAAAGGATCAGCCAAAATGCCGCCCCCCGTGAGTTGACGGGATCGGAATTTAAAAGCCTCAAACGCCACCGCCGGGTTCTGGAGTTGCTGCGGATTCAAAACCATCGCAAGCGCTCCGCCGGTTGATCCCCTCTAAAAAAAATTCATTGCCTGCATCCAAATCCCCCTCCGCGGTCATCTAACAGGGTGAAGGGGAAAAATTGGTCCCCTCATCATTCTGAGGAGAAAGACATATGACAAAGATATTACTGATAATTTTTAGCTTCTTTAGCGGTTTAATCACGACTGCGAGCACCTCCACCGGTTTGGCCCCCCGCTCCCCCGTCCTGGTAGCATCCCATCCCGAACTTAAAGCTCTCGAGGATTTTGCCCGCACCCTTTACCAGGAGGCGCATGGACAAAAGACCCCCAAAGGTGTCACCATCCAGATTCGGGATACCGACGGTCGCCTGCTATCAACCGTGCAATAATATCGGATACAACCAGAGAGGATATTAAGCCCATGAAATTTCCGATCATTCCCATCTTCGGTGCCTTAATTCTAACCGCCAGCCTGACGGCTCCGCTCCATGGTGCCGCAGAACCCGAAAACGTGGAAATTTCGATCAAGGGCGGTGAACGGCAGGAGGGTGCGACGGCATCTGACAATCTGTCGATCGAGATCAAAAACAAGGACGCCGCCGGAAACCCCCAGGAAAAGGATGGGAATGTCCGCATCGAGGTCGGTGGCGCTATCAAGGACCAGATTCTGAAGTCCCTGGAAGGTCGCCAGGACATGAGCGGTAATGGCGGGCTTCCCGATGCGGACGATGAGGAGGACGAAACTGGAGCGGACAAGAAAGAAGGCGCAAATATCCGCATCGACGCCAAGGTGGATGACGCGGGATTTTTTAGCGCCGGTACTCTGGCGGTTTTGACAGGATTGGCGGCTGTGGTCGGATTTTTTGGGGTGATTGCCCTCGCGCTTTACCTCAGTTACCGCAAGGCCCGCAATCATCAGAATATGATCCGGGATCTGGTGGAAAAACGCGGTGCCGACATGCCGCTGGAAATTTTGCATGAGATCACCCCGGCACAACGGGATCTGCGCCGCGGCGTGATTTTGACCGGGCTGGGTTTGGGGCTTTCCGGCTTTCTGATGGCGGAAGAAGGGATTACCTCCGGTGAGTGGGGCCTGGGTCTTCTGCCCCTTTTCCTGGGACTGGGTTACCTGACACTTTGGAAACTAAACCGCAAGGATCGGTAATGAGTCCCGCCCTGGAAAAACAGTGGATCGCCCGCGTGATAGTCGATGGCGATCCGGACGCCTTTAAGGCATTGGTGCGGCTGCATCAATCGCAGGTTCGTCAGTTCCTGCGACGGCTGACCCATCAGGATGCCGCGCTGGCGGATGATCTGGCGCAGGAAACTTTTTTGCAGGTGTTTCGTCATATCGCCGGTTATCGGGGTGATGCCAAGTTTTCCACCTGGGTTCTGCGGATCGCCTACCACCAGTTTCTGCAGCATCACCGCCGCCGGCAGGGAAAAGAGGAGTTGCGGGAATCCTGGGAGGACCAGACTGAAACAGCGTCACCGGAGGTCGCTGCCGGCACGAGCGCAAACCTCCAGCTTGATGTAGAGAGGGCCCTTGCGGGACTATCAGAGGCGGAGCGGGCCGCCATCACTTTGTGTTATCATCAGGATGCAACCCATGAAGACGCCGCCCGCATCCTAGATATGCCGCTCGGAACCCTGAAGTCCCACGTCTACCGGGCCAAAGAGAAACTGAAAAAACAACTGGACGCATGGAGGACAGACCATGACCGATGACAAAAACCAACCACTAGGGGCCCACAGCCCGGACGATCAATGGCTTGACCAGATCCTGGCTAAATCAGCACCGGTGTATCTGGATGATCAGGGATTTAGCGATCAGGTGGTCACCCGGCTGCCCAAGCGCCGCCGCTTTGTCCGTCCCCTTATCATGGGCAGCGCGGTATCCCTGGGTGTCGCCTCCGCTGGACTGGTCTTTCGCGAGTCCACCGTGGTGGCCACCATTTTGGAGCAGGGATTGCGGGCCTCCCTGAATCCGTCGGTGCTTATGGTTGCTCTCGGGTTGTTGGTGGGATTCGTGGTGTTTGTGGGGGCCCTGGCTGGCGAAGCTTAGTCACCCCTCTATTTCCCCGCCCCGGGGCGAAAACCAAGACTACCCCCCTCCCCGCGATGAATAGACAGAACAGTATTAGATTAAATCTCTTAAAGAAGATAACTTGTTATTTATATTACAGAATACTACAATCGGGACTGCGCCACTAAATTCCATGAAATTCCGTGGGGAGGTCCCGTATGTACCCAAGAACGATAAAACTCGATGAAATTATTAGGAGAAAGAGTGTTTTTTTAATCGGTCCGCGTCAAACTGGGAAGAGCACCCTTTTAAGAACTCGCTTTCCAGCAGCGCGTTTTATCGACCTCCTCGAATCCGAGACATTTCGCGAATTAAGCACCTTCCCTGAGTCGCTGAGGCAGAAAATTACCAGCCGAGATCAGCTCATCATCGTCGATGAAATTCAAAAACTTCCGTCACTTTTGGATGAGGTGCAGCTGCTCATCGATCGTAATAAGGACCTGCGATTTATTTTAACCGGCAGCAGCGCCCGAAAACTTAAGCGTGGTGGTGCAAATTTATTAGGGGGAAGAGCTCATTTTCTGAATCTGCACCCTCTTACCAGTGCAGAGTTGAACTACCAACGCACGGGTGATCGTATTAATTGGGGCAGCCTTCCCAGCATTCTGGATTCATCCCATGCAAAGCAGGATCTTGATAGTTATGTCGGGACATATCTAAAGGAAGAAATCATGGCAGAAAGTCTGACCCGTTCTATTGAAAATTTTTCCCGCGTTTTGCATTTTTCATCTGCACTCAATACCCAGCAAATAAACTACACCAAATTAGGGAACGATGCGCAGGTCCCCCCTCGCACAGTAAAGGACTACTTTCAGGTGTTTCAGGATACTCTCATAGCCCATCTATTACCCCCTTTTCAAAAGACGACGAAACGTAAAGCTGTTGCCACAGAAAAGTTCTATTTTTTTGATTTAGGCGTTGCTCGCAACCTGGCTCGTCGCGGTCTCATAGAAAAGGGAACGCCGGAATTTGGCACTGCTATTGAGCATTTGATCTTCCTCGAACTTAAGGCCTATAGTGACTATTCCCTCAGGGGAGATGAGATCACCTATTGGCGCAGTCAATCCCAGCTCGAAGTGGATTTTGTAATCAATGGTGAGATTGCCATTGAGGTTAAGGGAACGACTCGGGTTTCTTCGTCCGACCTCAAGGGCCTCAAAGCGCTTCGCGAAGAGATCCCTCTGCGTCGACAAATTGTTCTGAGCAGCGAGTTAGAACGACGTTGGATTGATGATATTGAAGTGATTCCCTACGAGATCTTCTTACGCGACCTTTGGGAAGGGCGAATCATTGGTGCATAGGTGAATATGAACCAGACATCACGCACGATGAAGCACTCATTTTGGAGCAGGGATTGCGGGCCTCCCTGAATCCGTCGGTGCTCATGGTAACCCTCGGGTTGTTGGTGAAATTCGTGGTGTTTGTGGGGGCCCTGGCTGGCGAAGCATAAATGGAAAACGTGCTTGAAAAAACCCAGTTTTCGGATCGGGCTTTCTCAAACACGTTTTCTGTATCACTCCTCGAGAAGAGTGGGGGATCCTTCGCCAACGGCTCAGGACAAGGTGTTGGCGCTTTCGCGCCTATGCCAAATTAACGTATATCACACTTACCAGCCTGCAGGATACCTCTGGGGTTGTTGCGTGTTACCTGTTTGGAATGCGTCGTGATCGTATAGATGGTCTTGCCGCTAACCGCAAAAAACATCTTGGAGGGCTCCGGATCCCGAGCGCCACCAAAGGTCATGGGCAGCTCGATGTAAACATTGGCAAAGACAAAACCAAGAGCGCTGTCTTCCAGCAGAAACCGATACTGACCGAGATAGTACTCTTCGCCGCGCTGCTGAATCCGATTGGTCATAGAAGCATTGTTTTGTGCAAACCGTCCGGTTGCATCCCAAAACTGGCAGGACCAGACGTCGCGTTCTTTGATGTGTTCCAGAGCATTCAACCCAGTCAATTCCTCAGCCGCATCAAAGTTAGCGATCATGGTGGGTGCTGAGGCCACATCGCTCTCATGGCTATTGGAGGTACCACAAGCCACCATGGCTGCTGCCAATACGATTCCAGAGATTACCTTGACGCTGACTTTCAAAACATTCTTCATAATCATCTCTCCTTGTGAGTGTTAAATTCGATAAGATTTTTATAATTATAAAATCATTTTAATACAAATAATTTATATTATTAAAAACTTCAGTTTTATTATAATTATTAAAGTTTTATAAAACCGTCCGTTCATCCTTCTTTAAGATAAAAATATCGTGTAATTTCAATGCATTATATAAAATCAAATCTTAAACCTCCTGCAGCCACAGAGCCAAAGGGACTTAAACAGCAAATAGACCATCAGCGAGAGAATCCATAGACGTCCCCCGTGCACTTCACTAAAGTTCCCGGAATGAATTCAAGACCCGACCAACTCATACACTGGCAAGCCCATCCTGCGACAGACCTCAACCGCCGCTTTGTCACCCGCTTTGCCCCTAGTCCGACCGGACACCTGCATCTGGGTCATGTGGCTTCCGCTCTCTATGTCTGGGGACTCGGAGAGGCATTGGGGGCGGATATCATCCTCCGCATGGAGGATCACGATCAGGGGCGTTGCCGACCGCAATTTGAGGCCAGCATTTTGGAGGATCTGCAGTGGTTGGGCTTTCACGCGCACCGTGGTGTTGCATCAGGAGAAAAACCTTTGATGTTTCGTCAAAGCGACCATTTTGAACGATACGAACAGGCTGCCCGGCAGCTCGCCCGCCACCACAACGTGTACTATTGCGCCTGCTCCCGTAAAGATCTGCAGGACCGGCACCCTGAACACCCCCACGATGGCACCGAGTTGCCCTACGATGGATTCTGCCGTAACCGACAGTTACCACCAGAGGGACATGCGATGCGGGTCGTCATTCCACCTGACATAATCACCTTCTGGGACCACCATCTGGGAGAACAGACTCAAGTTCCGGAACGGCAATGCGGCGATCTGATGCTGCGGGATCGGGATGGACATTGGACCTATCAATTTGCGGTGGTGGTGGATGACGGACACGAAGGGATTAACCTCGTGATTCGCGGTCAGGATCTGACGGACTCCACCGGTCGCCAGATTCTGCTGGCCCGCATGCTGGGACGCACCGATGCTCCGATCTTTTATCATCATCCCCTGCTGCGGGATCCCACCGGACGAAAACTTGGCAAGCGGGATTTTGCGGAGGCCATCGGCAACCAGCGCCAACAGGGCATCATTCCTGCCGTGGTGGTGGGGCAAGCAGCTTATCTGAGCGGACTACAGACCGACAATCGCCCCCTGCAACCGGGGCAATGGAAGGAACTTTTCGGCCATGGATGAACGGGCCCTGATCCATTGGATCCAAAAGCAGACCGCTGCGCCATCACCGTTTGTTCCCCTGAGCATCGGCGATGATACCGCTCTCCTCCGTTTCCCGGGAGGAGAAACCCTGGTCACCGTCGATATGCTGATGGACGGCACCCATTTCACGCTGGCTGACACCGATCCCCGGCGCATCGGTCACAAAGCCCTGGCGGTGAACCTCAGTGATATTGCCGCCATGGGAGGAACGGCGGTGGCGGCCTTTGTGGCGCTGGCTCTCCCTCGCTCCGCATCAGCAGAAACCTCCCAAGCAGTGATGGCGGGAATCCAGGCTCTGGCGCAACAGTTCCAGGTC
>JAKQGS010000099.1 GCA_029556045.1 Pseudomonadota bacterium
CACATCAGCCTTTATTCAATGTTCCCCCACCGCACGGTATTTGGATGGAGCTCCGATCCCTGGCCAGGATTTTACCCTGCCAAATCAGGGAGAACAGCCAAGCTTCATGATGTACAAGGTCACCTACCCGGAAAAGACCACGATGGTGCGGGATGAGTCGCGCCGTCACTTCATCCTGGGGCGCAACTGAGAATACCGTTCTGCCACCTTGACGTATCCGCTTGACTTTTTGATATGTTTATAAACTTTACTATTTATTTTTACATAGTTCCTGTTATATTTGGCCGGTTGGTTAGTTAACCTTCGGACCGCACTCTGGGAGGCACACGTGAAGACTTTACGATACCTAAGTTTGGCGGTTGTGACCGCAATGGCCCTGGCCGGCTGCCACAAAGCGCCGAAACAGCATAATCCCGGCACCCCACCCAATTTCAGTCCAGATCCCCTGAAGACCGATACGAAACTTCGTGAGGTCACCCACAAACCGGGTGATACCTCATCTGTCGACACCAGCGTCGAGCCTGGCAAAAGCAAAAGAACGCAGGAGGAAGAAGACAACCTCGTGCGGGCCAACGTGCAAAAGCCGATTCTCTATGGTGTGGGTGTTGCCGGTGTGGACCTGACCACAACCGAAGACGTTCTCGCTAATAAACTCAGCGAACCAGTCGGCTATTACAACGACAACATGGTTTATCTGTACAAAGAGAACGTGCTGGTGGTCTGGGGCGCGAGCAAGCCACGGACACCGCAGCTTTTTGTGGTTTACCCTGGTTACCTCGGCACCATTGAATTACCGGCCCCCTACGGCGCTGTCCGGGTGGGCACCGAATATCCGCAGTTTTTTACCAACGACCCCACAGGCTCCGAGTTCATCAAAGCCATCTATCGTGCGTTTGAAAAAGAGGACGCCAGCTACGATTGCCTTGAGCGCGGGTCCTGCCAGATCAATGACTCCGATCCGGAAGTCCTGGTATTCGAAACTCCCGGAGCCCAGTTTTTCTTTTCCCGTGACGACCGTCGCGCGCTCTCCAACATCTATATCCAAAAGGCTGAAAAATCGCCGGAGGATTTCAACAACGACTTTGACCTGGCCCGTGGCCGCGTCCTCGTTTCCGAAAGCCAGAACATCGACCTCGGCACCACCTGGGCGGATGCCCGTGCCAAAGCCCGCACCGACTCCCCGAGTTTTGTCAACCCGAACTATTTTTTCAAACGTTTCCTGGGCATCAACATGAGCATTTCCCGCTCACATTATGAACACAATTACAATGAGCCATCAGACAACGAGATACTGGAGCAGGTACAAATTGCGGCTCCTTTTGCCAAAAACATCCGGATCGGTAAAAAGTTTGTACGCCTGACACCGGATGCGGAAAAAGGTGTCAAGCTGGTTCTGGAAGACGCTTTGGCGGAAGACGGAATCTATCTCAAACCCGCTATGCCCAAAGGACTCCTGCGGGATAAGCCGGAACTGCAAAAGGAACTGCTCCGTCAACTGGCGGAAAGTATCAAGGCGGAAATTGAGGCCAGCGCTGAAGTGAAAGCACTGCGGGATGCCGGCGCCACGGTTTTCATTGCAGATCCACTCTACCGTGGTTTTAACAACACGCTTTCCAACGCCAGTTTCACAGCATCGGTGGACTATTACGCCTTGAACCCTGCAGACCCATCTGCCAGCTTTGGTCGCCAGATCTGGTTCCGCACCGTGGCCAACGAAGACAACATCTTCTTCTCGGTATCCATCTACCGCGGCGACTACCATGATGTTATG
>JAKQGS010000012.1 GCA_029556045.1 Pseudomonadota bacterium
CTTTTTTTATGCGCCTAATTCACTGTATTCATTACAAATAATTTGGACCGACCCTGTTTTTTCCATTTTTGCTAAAGAACGCCTGTAACCGCAACGTCCGATTTGTCGTATGTATGGTATCACCTTGCCCAACTTGACTGCCTGTCTGAGAGACGAACCGTTATCCATGGAGGTTTCGCATGAAAAAACTGCGCTGGCTGCCCTTGTTTGCCCTCTCGTACGTGAATCTCATCCACGCCCAACCAACCACCGTCCCTTTCGATTCAAGCCACTGGGATTTGAGTCAGGCCAAACTGGTCGAACATCTTGGCCGCCAGGCGCTTATCGGAACAGCCATGCTCAAGGACGTGTCGTTTGTGGACGGTATCATCACCGTCGATATCGCCTCCCCCGCACGCAATCGCTCCTATCCGGGCCTTCTTTTTCGTGTGCAAGATGCGAGCAACTATGAGCGGATTTATATTCGTCCGCACCGTTCTCCCTATTATGATGATGCCCTCCAGTACGCCCCGGTTTTCAACGGTGTCGACAGCTGGCAGCTCTATTATGGCCCGGGTAAAACCGCCAGCCTGGACATATTCCCGGAACGATGGAACACCCTTAAAATTATTTTCAAAAACCACCAGGCTCAGGTATTCTGGAACGGTGAACCTTCGCCCGCCCTCGTCATGGATCCCCTTGCCCGTGAAGTGCAGGCGGGCGGGATCGGTCTGAGCGGCCCCATGGATGGCAGCGCCTTTTTTGCCAATTTTTCCTATGAAAAGACCGCGGCGTCGCAGCTGATCCCAGTCGCCCCCAGGGAATCGATCTGCGGCATCATCAATCATTGGGAACTCTCGAAACCGTTTCCGCTCCTGCAGGCGGATTTTAGCGTCTATCCCCCGCAACCGGATAGCTGGCAGTCAGTGTGCACCGACAGCTCCGGACTCATCGATGTCTCCCGCTATCATCCCCGTGCCAACAGGGGCGGAGATTGCATTCTGGCCCGCACCCGGCTGACCGTCGGCACAGATACCCTGCTGCGTCTCGGCTTTGGCTACAGCGATTTTATGACCGTTTACCTCAACCGACAGCCGGTCTATATGGGCGTCGCCGCCTACCAATCCCGTGACCGCTCCTTCCTTGGCATCGTGGGCTATAATGACAATCTGTTTCTACCCTTGAAAAAAGGGGAGAATGAACTGCTCGTTCAAGTGGGCGAGCGCATGGGCGGTTGGGCGTTTTGCTTCCGTCGTGAGGATCAGATTTGCACGCACCCCAGTGTGACGAAGAGCTGGATCTTGAAAGGTCCGCTTGCCATGCCTGAGGCGGTACACTATGACCGGATCAATGATGTCTGTTACGTTTCCAATTATTTCAACGAAGGCGTGGAGTTTGTGGCAAAAATATCCACGGATGGCAAAGTGATAGCGCGCGAGTGGATTGCCGGACTGCGCATGCCGACCGGCATGTGTCAATCCGGAAATACCCTCTATGTGGTCGATCGCAGCGGCGTGAATGTAGTCGACATCACCAGGGGAGAGATTACCGCCAAAATCGCTCTGCCCGGCATGCAGATGCCCAATGATATTGCAGTTGATCAGGCTGGCGTTCTCTACATTTCCGACACCCGCGGTAATGCGGTCTTTCGCTATGATCAGGGTAAACTTGAAAAATGGCTGACGGGCCTCGACGGGCCCAACGCTCTGCTGCAAGAGCGTGATCACCTCCTGGTCGGCCAAAACAGCGCCGTTCTGCAGGTGAAACTTGCAGACGGGCAGATGCGCACTTTGGCTCTTTTTGAGCCCGGTGCCAACATCGATGGCATTCAAAGCGATGACGAAGGCAATTATCTGATGTCCGATTACAACGGCAAATTGTACCTTGTAACCCCTGATGGCAGCAAGACGCTGCTGCTCAACACCGCTACACCGGGC